>NZ_CEEDDZ010000015.1:164250-194289 GCF_979253585.1 Pseudomonas sp. AC463
GTGGAAGTTCGAGTCTTCTCCTGGGCACCAAATTCAGATCAAACCCGCGAAAGCGGGTTTTTTCGTTTCCGGGGTTTAAAAACTCCGCCAGCAATTGCCGCCTTCGCCGCACCTGAGAAACTTTATCGTTTATCCTTGCAACGATTTGTTTCATCTCAAGTGAGGAACACCCCGGATGATGATCCGCGATACCCGTCTCAAGACATCCCTTCTGCGTGGCCTGACCATCACTCTGCTGGGCCTGACCCTGCTCTCGCCCGCCGCCTACTCCGCCGACAAAATCTCCCTGACCTTGTACAACGGCCAGCATAAAGAAGTCGGCGACGAACTCGCCAAGGCCTTCGAAGTCAAGACCGGCATCCACGTCAACGTGCGCAAAGGCAGCAGCAACCAGCTGGCCAGCCAGGTCGTCGAAGAAGGCGACCGCTCCCCGGCCGATGTGATTTACACCGAAGAGTCGCCACCTCTGAACAAACTCGGCGAGCAAGGCCTGCTGGCCAAGATCGACGCCAGCACCCTCGACGTATTGCCCAAGGATTATGTCGGCAGCAACGGCGACTGGATGGGCGTGACCGCGCGCACCCGCGTCGTGGCTTTCAACCCCAAGCTGATCGCCGAAAAAGACCTGCCCAAATCGGTACTGGATTTCGCCGGCCCCGAGTGGCAAGGCAAGGTCGGCTTCGTGCCCACCAGCGGCGCGTTCCAGGAACAAGCCGTGGCTATCATCAAGCTGCACGGCCGCGAAGCTGCTGAAGAATGGCTGACCGGCCTGCGCGCCTTCGGCAAGGTGTACAGCAACAATATGGTTGCGCTCAAAGCTGTGGAAAATGGCGAAGTGGCGACGGTATTGGTGAACAACTACTACTGGTTCGCCTTGAAGAAAGAAAAAACCAACCTGGATTCCCAACTGCACTACTTCACCGATGGCGATGCCGGCGGCCTGATCACCGTGTCTTCTGCGGCCGCGCTGAAATCCAGCAAACACCCCAAGGAAGCCCAGCAACTGCTGGCATTCATGGCCAGCGAAGAGGGCCAGCGTGTGATCACCAACACCTCGGCCGAGTACCCGCTGCGCAAGGGCATGCAGTCCAACCGTGGCCTCAAGCCGTTCAGCGAGCTGCAGCCGCCGAAAGTCACCCCTGCAGACCTGGGCAACGCCGAAGAAGCCCTGGACCTGGAACGTGACGTTGGCTTGAACTGATGAACCCATCGCTATCCGCCGCCGGGTTTATACCCCGGCGCAAACGCCCGTCGATCTGGCTGTTGCTGCCCGTGCTGTTGCTGGTCGGCCTGAGCCTGCTACCGCTGGCCTATGTCGGGCTCAAAGCCTGGCAGGCCGGCTGGGCGGAGGCGATACATCTGCTGTGGCGGCCCTATGTGTTCGGGCTGCTGCGCAACACCTTGGCGCTGATGGTTGGCGTCACACTGGCCTGCGGCGTGATCGGCCTGTCCCTGGCCTGGCTGCTGGAACGCAGCAACCTGCCAGGGCGACGCCTCTGGGGCGTGATCCTGTGCTTGCCGTTTGCGGTACCGGCGTTTGTCAGCAGCTTTACCTGGGTGTCGCTGAGCGCTAATTTCGAAGGGCTGGGCGGCGCGATCCTGGTGATGAGCCTGTCCAAGTACCCGCTGGTGTTTCTGCCGGTCGCGGCCACCCTGCGCAATCTGGACCCCTCCCTGGAAGAGTCCGCGCGCACCTTGGGGCTGAATCGCTGGGGTGTGTTTTTCCGGATCACGCTGCCGCTGCTGTGGCCTTCGCTGCTGGCCGGGGCGCTGCTGATCGCGTTGCATATGCTGGTGGAGTTCGGCGCGCTGTCGATCATCGGCCTGCAAACCTTCACCACTGCGATCTACCAGCAATTCGAACTGGAATTCAGCAACGCCAATGCCGCGATGCTCTCGGCGGTGCTATTGGTGATGTGCCTGACCCTGTTGTGGCTGGAGCTGCGCGTGCGCGGCAAGGGCCGGCATGTACGCATTGGCCAGGGCGCCGCGCGGCACGCCGAGCAGGTTCGGCTGGGCAAATGGGCGGCGCTGGGCCAGGTGTATTGCCTGGCGCTGGCGATCATCGGCAGCGGCATTCCCTTGGGCATGCTCGGTTACTGGCTGGCGGTGGGGTCATCGGCAGCGTTTCCAGTGGCCGAGATCGGCGCGGCGTTGCTGTCCTCGCTGGCGCTGTCTCTGGGCGGTGCGGCGTTGTGCCTGGTGCTGGCGGTGCCGGTGGGGCTGCTGGTGGTGCGCTACAAAGGCCAACTGGCGATCTGGGCCGAGCGCCTGCCGTACCTGCTGCACGCCCTGCCCGGCCTGGTGATTGCGCTGACGCTGGTGTATTTCGCGCTGCATTACGTGCCGGCGCTGTACCAGACATCGGCGTTGTTGCTGATCGCTTACGCGCTGCTGTTTTTGCCGCTGGCCCAGGCGCCGATTCGCACGGCGCTGAACAAGGCTGCACCACAGCTGGAAGAAGCGGCACGCACGCTGGGCGCATCGTCGTTCGGCGCGTTTTGCCGGGTGACCTTGCCGATTATTTTCCCGGCATTGGGCGCGGCGTTTGCGCTGGTGTTTCTAGATGCGATGAAGGAATTGACCGCAACCTTGCTGCTTAGCCCGACCGGGCTGAACACCTTGGCCACTGCTGTTTGGGCGCATACCTCGAATGTGGAGTTTGCGGCGGCGGCGCCTTATGCGGCGTTGTTGATTCTGGTGTCGGGGCTGCCGGTGTATTTGCTGACGACGCGGATGTATCTGAGCCGCTGAAATCGCTATCGGGAGCAAGCCCCCTCCCACATTTTGACCGCGGCGCCTATCACATGTGGGAGGGGGCTTGCCCCCGATGAGGCCAGAGCAGACAACCCTAAGCCCGGAACTGCCCCAGGCTCGCCTTCAACTGCGCCGCCAACCCATCCAGCACTTTGCCACTGGCGGTTGTCTCCACCACCGCCTGCGCGGCACGCTCGGCCTGGGCATGAATCACCTCGACCCGCCCACGCACCGCATGCGCGCCCTGCGCCTGATGCTCCGCAGCGCGCGTCGCCAAACCGATCGCCGCGTGCACCTGCTCCACCGACGCCTGCACCGTCTGCTGCAAGCGCACGCTGTCACGCAGCACCAGCAAGCCCTCATTGGCCTGGCGCCCGGCCTTGCCGATGGTCTCCACCGCCTCGCGCGCGCCCTGCTGCAGCGCCACGATATGCGCCTGGATGTCGCCGGTCGAACTCTGGGTCTTGCTGGCCAACGCCCGCACTTCGTCTGCCACCACCGCAAAGCCCCGGCCGGTCTCACCGGCACGCGCGGCCTCGATGGCTGCGTTGAG
This sequence comes from Pseudomonas sp. AC463, assembly GCF_979253585.1. Lineage (NCBI taxonomy): Bacteria > Pseudomonadati > Pseudomonadota > Gammaproteobacteria > Pseudomonadales > Pseudomonadaceae > Pseudomonas > Pseudomonas sp. AC463. Next base: position 167,561 of record NZ_CEEDDZ010000015.1, read on the forward strand.
TGCCAGCAGATTGGTCTGTTCGGCGATGCCGTGAATCACGGTCAACACCACCTCGATCTGCTGACTTTGCGCCGCCAGCCGCTCGATCACCTGGGAGCCCGCCTGTACCTGCCCGGCCAGCGCCTCGATCAGGCCGCCGACTTCAGCCGAGGTGCGTGAGTTCTCATCCGTGGCCTGGCGAATATCCACCACCTGCTGCAAGGCAGCCTGCATGGCGTGGCTTTCGGCTTGGGCCTCGTCGGCCATCTGCGACAGCGCGCGCAAGCTCTCGGCCACCTCATCGCGCTGCAGGCCGGCGGCCTTGTCCGCCCCGGCATTGCGCAAGGTCATCGCGCCGATTTCCACACCAGTGCGCTGAGCCACGTCGCCGGCCTCGCGCACAATGGGTTGCAACTTATCCACAAAGCGATTGACTGCCGAGGCCATGTCGCCGATCTCGTCCTTGCTGCTGATTTGCACACGCTTGGTGAGGTCGCCCTCGCCCGCCGCCAGGTCGTCCATGGCCGCAATCAACAATTTAAGGCGATTGACCACGCGGCGCCCCAGCACCACGGCGATCAATACCAATACGCCAAAGCCGACCAACGCGAGCCCCATACCGATGCGCCAGCGCAAGGTGCCGGCGGCGTCCTGGACGGCGCTGGTGGTATTGGCGGTCATTTGCGTTGCGGTGGCTTGCGCCGACTGCAAGCGTGCGCCCATGGCGGCGGCACTATCGGCGGCGGCGCCTTTGAGGCTGTCGCCGACCAGTTGATCTCCGCTGGCGATCAGCGCGGCAAAACGCTTGTCCAGCGCCGCCAGGTCCGTCTCTACAGCGGCGGTCGAAACCCCCATGCGGACTTTGCCGATCTCTACGCCGTTAGGGCTGATGGAGGCTTCGACGTAAAACACTGAGGGATCATTTTTTGCCGCATCGAGGACTTTATCCAGGGCACGGTCACCCTTGCCCTTTTCCAGCAACGCCTGGTTGATCGGATTTTCACGGTTGAGGTAACGGGTCAGATGCTCACCCGCCGCGTCGTCATACACCACGAACAACACGTTGGGATTGCGCTGGGCGCGCCGGGCGAACTCGGAAAGGGTCGGCACGTCACTGTCCCACATGGCGCGAGGCGCGACCGAGGCCAGCAGTTGTGCCATGTCATTGGCAGAGTCGTGCAGGTCTTTTTCCAGAGTCGCACGTAGTTGCTTCTGCTCTTCCTGCAGACGCGTGGAGAGCCCTGCGGTCAGGCGCTGGCGCGTACTGGTAGACAAGCTGTCCAGGCTGGACGTGACTTCCTTGCCGGCCTGCGCCAATTCGCCAGACAATTTCTGGCTGTCGATGCCCAGGCGATTGCCCAGATCAGCTTCCAGCGCCGTCACCGTGCTTCGGGTTAGAGCGACCGCCACCAGCACTTGCACCAAAAGGGCGATACCTAGGGTAACGAACACCGGCCGCAACAGACGGCTTTGTAACAATGAGAGAACGGCAGACATCGGTAATCCCTCCACCACGGGTGCCATTAATTTGATAGCACCGCGAAAGAAAGAACCAAAGCAAGGGTCGTGCCGCCCAGGCAGCAGATATGAAAAAGGACTCCCGAAGGAGCCCTTTGCTTTTTACATCAACAGCTTATTACGCGAACGGATGACGCAGAACGATGGTTTCGTTGCGGTCCGGGCCCGTCGAAATAATGTCGATCGGCGCGCCGATCAGCTCTTCAACGCGCTTGATGTAGGCACGGGCGTTAGCTGGCAGCTCTTCCAGGGTCTTGGCGCCCACGGTCGATTCGGTCCAGCCCGGCACTTCTTCGTACACAGGCTGCAGGCCTACGTAGCTGTCAGCGTCGGTCGGCGCAACGTCGTTGCCTGCTGCATCCTTGTAGCCGACGCAGATATTGATGGTTTCCAGGCCGTCGAGTACGTCCAGCTTGGTCAGGCAGATGCCCGAGATGCTGTTCACATCGATAGCGCGACGCAGGATAACCGCGTCGAACCAGCCGCAACGACGCGCACGGCCAGTAGTGGCGCCGAATTCGTGACCTTGCTTGGCCAGGTGCGCACCGACGTCGTCGAACAGCTCAGTCGGGAATGGCCCCGAACCCACGCGGGTGGTGTAAGCCTTGGTGATGCCCAGGATGTAGTCCAGGAACATCGGGCCAACGCCCGAACCGGTAGCCACGCCGCCAGCGGTGGTGTTGGAGCTGGTCACGTACGGGTAGGTGCCGTGGTCGATGTCCAGCAGCGAACCCTGGGCGCCTTCGAACATGATGTCTTTGCCGGCGCGACGCAGGTCGTGCAGTTCGGCAGTCACGTCCAGCATCAGCGGCTTGAGCAGCTCGGCGTATTCCTTGCACTCGGCCAGGGTCTTGTCGAACTCGATGGCCGGCTCTTTGTAGTAACCGACCAGCATGAAGTTGTGGTAATCCACCAGTTCACGCAGCTTGTCTTCAAAGCGCGGCATGTTGAGCAGGTCGCCCACACGCAGGCCACGACGTGCAACCTTGTCTTCGTAGGCCGGGCCGATACCGCGACCGGTGGTACCGATCTTCAGCTCGCCACGCGCCTTTTCACGGGCCTGGTCCAGCGCAACGTGGAAGGACAGGATCAGCGGGCAGGACGGGCTGATACGCAGGCGCTCGCGCACCGGTACGCCTTTCTCTTCCAGCTTGGTGATCTCACGCAGCAGGGCGTCAGGTGCAACTACCACGCCGTTACCGATCAGGCACTGCACGCCTTCGCGCAGGACGCCCGACGGGATCAGGTGCAAGACGGTTTTTTCGCCATCGATGACCAGTGTGTGGCCAGCGTTGTGGCCACCTTGGTAGCGCACTACGGCGGCAGCATGTTCGGTCAGCAGATCAACGATCTTGCCTTTGCCCTCATCACCCCATTGGGTGCCCAGGACTACGACATTCTTACCCATAACACTTGTCCTCATTCGCGCAAACTTGGTGCCGGCGATGGCCGGCAGGAAAACTCAAGAAGCCAGTGGCGATACTTGCCAAAGCCCGTTCTGCAGAATCAATTGCCGGTCGCAGTCCGCTTCACGGGCGGCGGCCAATGGCTGTCCAGGCAAGGCCTGGACGACACGCTGACCCTCACTGCGCAACTGGCAAACCTGCTGCCAGAGTGCTGCGTCCGTACTGTCGGGCATCCAGATGCCACCAGACGGCAGCTCGACCTCAGCACGCCCCAGGGTCACCAGGGTTTTCAAATCGGTAGAAAAGCCGGTCGCCGGACGTGCGCGACCAAAATCAGCGCCGATATCGTCGTACCGACCGCCTTGGGCGATGGCCTGGCCAACACCCGGTACAAATACCGCGAACACCACACCCGTGTGGTAGTGGTAGCCGCGCAACTCACCCAGATCAAAGTACAGCGGCAGCTCCGGGAAGCGCGCCGACAACTGCTCGGCAATCGCCAGCACATCGTCCAGCGCAGCCAATACCGGTGCCGGTGCATTGGCCAGGCGCTCACGCGCGGCCACCAGCACTTCACGGCCGCCGCACAGGTTGACCAGCGCACGCAGCATGCCGGCGAGGTCCGCAGGCACACCCTCGGTGAGGGCGATGACCTCATCGATGGCCTTGCGTTGCAGGGCATCGAACAACTGTTGCTCCACCTCACCGGACAAACCGGCCGCACGGGCCAGGCCACGGTAGATGCCCACGTGGCCCAGGTCCATGTGGACATCCGGCACGTCAGCCAGTTGCAGCATCGCCAGCATCAAGCTGATCACTTCAACGTCGCTGCTCGGGCTGGCGTCGCCGTACAACTCGGCACCCAACTGGATCGGGCTACGCGAAGACGACAAGGCACGCGGCTGAGCATGCAGCACGCTGCCGGCGTAGCACAGGCGGCTCGGACCTTCGCGGCGCAGGGTGTGCGCATCGATGCGCGCCACTTGCGGCGTGATGTCGGCACGGAAACCCATTTGCCGACCCGATTGCGGGTCGATGACCTTGAAGGTGCGCAGATCCAGGTCCTGGCCCGCGCCGGTCAGCAGGGATTCCAGGTACTCGATATGGGGGGTCACGACAAACTCGTAACCCCAGCTCTGGAACAGATCCAACACCTGGCGACGCGCTACTTCAATGCGCGCAGCTTCTGGTGGCAGTACTTCTTCGATGCCATCTGGCAGCAGCCAGCGGTCTACCGTTGCCATTACGCCATTCCCCTTTGATCCGGGCGGCCAGCCCTCGGCCGAGCCTTGAGTGAAGCAGAAAATACCCGCCCCCTGCATAAACCACGCGCAAGAGCGACGTGACGAACGACCTGTAACCGGCCTCGTCGGGCACATTCCTCGAAAAACCTGTCACGCCTGCCGAATCAAACATGCAGACGCAAAAAAGCCGGGAATTTCCCGGCTGCCGCATCATACACCCGTTTTCTGAAAGGATCACCCCGCCAGGCGTTTTAGCCGCCCGACGGAATGTTCCTACAGAGTCACAAGCGGGTTACTTGGACTTTTCCAGGTAGCGGAAGAAGTCGCTGCTTGGATCAAGCACCATGACGTCGGTTTTGTTCGCGAAGCTTTCACGGTAGGCACGCAGGCTACGGTAGAACGCGTAGAACTCCTGGTCCTGGCCGTAGGCCTTGGCGTAGATCGCCGCGGCTTGAGCATCACCATCACCACGCGCCTCTTCAGACTCGCGATAGGCTTCGGCCAGCAGTACGCGACGCTGACGGTCGGCATCCGCACGGATACCTTCGGCCAACTCGTTACCCTTGGCGCGGTGCTCACGGGCTTCACGCTCACGCTCGGTGCTCATACGCTCGAACACGCTGCGGTTCACTTCCTTCGGCAGGTCGATAGCCTTGACCCGAACATCGACCACTTCGATGCCCAGCTCTTTCTCTGCCATGGTGTTCAACGAACGCGTGATATCCGCCATCAGCGCATCACGTTCACCGGAAACCACCTCATGCAGGGTGCGCTTACCAAACTGGTCACGCAGGCCCGATTCCAGACGGCGCGACAAACGCTCGTCGGCAATCTGCTTGAGGCCGGAGGTCGCGGTGTAGAAGCGCTCGGCATCCTTGACGCGCCACTTGGCGTAGGCGTCAACCATCACAGCTTTCTTTTCCAGGGTCAGGAAGCGTTGCGTCGGTGCATCCAGGGTCATCAGGCGGGCGTCGAACTTGCGCACCTGGTTCACGTAGGGGACCTTCACATGCAGGCCTGGCTGGACGTCCGCCTGGACCACGCGACCGAATTGCAGCAGCACCGCACGCTCGGTCTGAGCCACGATGTAGAAGCAGTTCCAGGCAGCGATGACCACGACGACGCCCACAATCAGGGCGGTCAGCGATTTATTGCTCATCAACGACTCTCCCTGGTACGTGTTTGCTGTTGCAGCAAGTCAGCGGCCGCACGGGCGCTCGCTTCGTTGGCAGCAGCAGTGGAACCGGTGGACGGTGCGCTGGTACTGCTACGACCACCTTCGATCATCTTGTCCAGCGGCAGGTACAGCAGGTTGTTCTGCCCACCTTTGCTGCCGGTCACGAGAACCTTGCTGGTGTTGCTGAAGACTTCCTGCATGGTGTCCAGGTACAGACGCTCGCGGGTGACTTCGGGTGCCTTGCGGTACTCGGCGACCAGTTTGGTAAAGCGATCTGCCTCACCCTTGGCGCGCGAAACCACTTCGTCACGGTAACCGTTGGCATCCTCAAGGATGCGCTGGGCCTGACCACGGGCTTCCGGCACGACGCCGTTGGCGTAGGTTTCAGCCTGGTTGCGCGAACGCTGCTCGTCTTCACGGGCGCGGATCACGTCATCGAAGGCTTCCTGCACTTCACGCGGTGCCGCTGCGCTCTGTACGTTTACCTGGGTAACGGTGATACCGGTGCGATAGGTGTCGAGGAACCGTTGCAGGCGCTCCTTGATTTCGCTGGCCATCAATTCACGACCTTCGGTCAGCACCTGGTCCATGGCGGTGGAACCCACCACATGGCGCAGGGCGCTTTCGGTCGCGTGTTGCAGGCTGATTTCCGGCTGATCAACGTTCAGCACGAAGTCCTGCAGGTTGGTGATCTTGTACTGCACGGTCAGCGGCACTTCGACGATGTTCTCGTCTTCGGTCAGCATCTGGCCCTGCTTGGTGTAGGCACGCTCACGCGTGACGTTCTCCATGTACTTCTTGTCGATCGGCGGGAAATAGATGTTCAGGCCCGGGCCGACCGTTTCGTAGTACTTGCCGAAGCGCAGCACCACGGCTTGCTCCTGCTCGTCCACCACGTATACGGCGCTGTACAGCCACACGGCCGCCAGCACGACAAGACCCAGGCCGAGCAGGCCATAGCCGCCGCCCTTGCTTGTGCGACCGCCGTCGTCACCACCACCACGTTTTTTTCCACCACCGAACAACCCATTCAGGCTTTCCTGCAGCTTTCGGAAGGCCTCGTCGAGATCTGGTGGCCCCTTGCGGTCGCCATTATTGCGGCGTTTACCACCCCAAGGATCCTGATTATTCGAGTTGCCACCCGGCTCATTCCAAGCCATAGCGCTCTCCATCTGATAAAGCAAAGACGCACCCACGGCGCGCCGACCAATGCTACAGAATGCCTGCTACTGCGGCACAACCGCTTTCGGAGGCTTTTATTGCAAAGTGTGTTGTTCGATGAACTCTGTCGGTACTACGCCCTCACGGCTGACCAGCCGGTTAAGCTCCGCGCGCGGCAATCGAACGGCCAGCAAGCTGACACCTTCTTCGTCGTGTTCTTCTTTCTGTACCGCGCCCAGCTCGAAAAACTGTGCACGCAGTCGAGCAAAACGCTGAGGCAAGCGCAAGGTGCCGACGAACAAATCACTGCCGAGCAATTCGGCGATGGCCTGTTCAAGCAGCTCCAAACCACTGCCATCGCGCGCCGACAGCCATACCCGCTGGGGCTTGCCGTTCTCGTCGCGCTGGATTTGTGGCTCAACGCCCTCAAGCAAATCGAGTTTGTTATAGACCTCGAGGATCGGCAAGTCCTGGGCACCAATCTCGCCCAGCACCACCATCACCTGCTCGATCTGCAGCATGCGATCCGGTTCGGCCGCATCGATCACGTGCAACAGCAGGTCGGAATTGCTCGACTCTTCGAGCGTAGACCGAAATGCCTCGACCAGCTTGTGGGGCAAGTGACGAATGAAACCCACGGTGTCGGCCAGGACAATCGGCCCCAGGTCGTCGATATCCAGACGGCGCAAGGTCGGGTCGAGGGTGGCGAACAGTTGGTCGGCCGCGTACACGTCGGATTTGGTCACGTTGTTGAACAGCGTGGACTTGCCGGCGTTGGTATAGCCCACCAGGGACACGGTAGGGATATCCGCACGCGAACGCCCACGCCGCGATTGCTCGCGCTGGCTGCGTACCTTCTCGAGGCGACCCTTGATCTGGCGCAGGCGTACCCGCAGCAGACGGCGGTCGGTTTCGAGCTGGGTTTCACCCGGGCCACGCATACCGATACCACCACCCTGACGTTCAAGGTGAGTCCAGCCGCGAACCAGCCGGGTGCTCATGTGGTCAAGCTGGGCCAGTTCGACCTGGAGCTTGCCTTCATGGGTACGGGCGCGTTGGGCGAAAATATCGAGAATCAGGCCGGTGCGGTCGATCACGCGACACTCGAAAACACGTTCGAGGTTACGTTCCTGACTGGGCGTGAGGGTGTGGTTGAAGATCACCAGATCGGCTTCTTCGGCGTGGACCAGGTCGCGCAATTCCTCGACCTTGCCGCTGCCAATCAGGAATTTGGCGGTTGGCCGATGACGCGGTACGTTAAAAAACGCAACGGTCTCGGCGCCGGCCGAATTTGCCAACTCCTGAAACTCCTGCGGATCTTCGCGCGCCTCAGGGTCCTGTCCATCCAAGTGAACGAGGATTACCCGCTCACCACCACCGTGGCGCTCAAAGAACAAAGGAGACTCCTATCAGGCGTTACCTGGCTCAGCGTCACCGACTTCGTCACCCGCTGCGCTAGGCAGACGGATTGGACGAACTGGAACGACTGTCGAGATAGCGTGCTTGTAAACCATCTGGCTGACGGTGTTCTTCAGCAGGATCACGAACTGGTCGAACGACTCGATCGTGCCTTGCAGCTTGATACCGTTGACCAGGTAGATGGAAACCCCCACTTTCTCTTTACGTAAAGTATTCAAGTAAGGGTCTTGTAGCGAATGCCCTTTTGACATGTGCCGCACTCCTTTAAGGATCAATAATAAAAAATCGGAAAATAGATAGCTTATGGCCGTCACACCCCCAAGGATAGACGGCAATTGCAAGGACTCAGCTCAATATGGAGACCGTTCCCAAGTATTTCAAGGCGCGTGACAGATTGTCGCTGTCCAGGCTGTCCAACCAGTGCAAATCGCTCCAGCTGCGCAACCAGGTGAACTGGCGTTTCGCCAATTGGCGCGTGGCAATGATGCCGCGCTCCTGCATTTCGGCTGACGTCAGCTTGCCATCCAGATGATCCCAGACTTGGCGGTAGCCTACAGCACGTATCGAAGGCAACCCGGGATGCAGGTCACCTCTTGAACGCAGTGCTACGACCTCGTCGATAAACCCCTGTTCCAACATAATTGTGAATCTTTGTGCAATTCGTTCATGCAGCACCTGGCGATTTGCCGGAGCGATGGCCAGATTTGCCACAGTATAGGGCAATTGTGACTGTCCAGATGCGCCTGCGTCAGCACTTTGCGCAGTTTGTTTCAGCCGATGTTCAGTCATGGTCTGGCCACTTACACGCCAGACTTCCAGGGCTCGGGTGAGCCGCTGGGGGTCGTTGGGGTGAATTCGTGCGGCGGAGACCGGGTCCACGGCCGCCAACTGGTCGTGCAGGGCTTGCCAGCCAAGGCGTGCAGCCTCCTCCTCAAGCTCGGCGCGCACCTGGGCGTCGGCCGGCGGCATGTCCGCCAGGCCTTCCTGTAAAGCCTTGTAATAGAGCATCGTGCCGCCCACCAGCAGCGGAATATTGCCGCGCGCGGTGATCTCGGCCATGGCGGCCAGGGCATCGGTGCGAAAATCCGCCGCCGAATAGCTCTGCGAAGGGTCGATGATGTCGATCAGGCGATGCGGATGCTCGGCCAGAACCTCTTTTGACGGTTTGGCCGTGCCGATGTCCATGTCCCGGTAAACCAGGGCAGAGTCCACACTGATCAGCTCGCACGGCAACACTTTGGTCAGCTCGATGGCCAGGTCGGTCTTGCCGGCGGCCGTGGGGCCCATCAGGAAGATCGCGGGGGGCAAGGCGCTCATCAACGGCCGCGCAAGAAGAGTTTGTCCAGATCGTCCAGGCCCATTTGGGTCCAGGTCGGTCGGCCATGGTTGCATTGGCCGCTGCGCTCGGTGTTTTCCATGTCGCGCAGCAACCCGTTCATTTCCGGCAGGGCCAGGCGGCGGTTGGCGCGGATCGCGCCGTGGCAGGCCATGGTGCCGAGCAATTCGTTGATATGCGCCTGGATGCGGTCACTGGTGCCGTATTCCATCAGGTCGGCCAGCACGTCGGCCACCAGCCGGTTGGCCTCGGCCTGCTTGAGCAACGCGGGAATCTGGCGGATCGCCAGAGTTTCCGGGCCCAAACGTTGCAGCTCGAAGCCGAGCTTCTGGAACACGCTGTGGTGTTCTTCGGCGCAATCGGCCTCGCGCTGGCTCACGGCCAGGGATTCCGGCACCAGCAGCGGTTGGCCGCTGAGGCCTTCGCTGGCCATGGCGATTTTGAGGCGCTCGTACATGATCCGCTCATGGGCGGCGTGCATGTCCACCAGCACCAGGCCGTGGGCGTTTTCCGCGAGGATGTAGATACCCTTGAGTTGCGCCAGCGCGTAGCCCAATGGCGGAATATCACCACCGCCTTCCGGCAAGGCCACGGCAGCGCCTGGCTCGGCACCCGGCAGCGGCGCGAAGAACTCGCGATACGCCGCCTGGGCCTCAGCCACCGGCACCGCCGATTGCGGGCGCGGGGTGTATTGATATTGATAACCCGCCCCCGCCCCGGAACCCGGCGCCGTGTAGGCAGGCTGCGGTTGCGGCGATTGCAGCAGGTTGCCCGCCAGGCTCATCTCGCCCTGGGGGCCGAACTCACCGGCCTCCGGGCCGCTTGGGCGGACCACTGCGGTCACAATCGGCGCCGATAGCTGGTCATCCGGGCGCACATCGCCCAGGGCGCGGTGCAAGGTGCCATAGAGGAAGTCATGCACCATGCGCCCGTCACGGAAGCGCACTTCGTGCTTGGTCGGGTGCACGTTGACGTCGACCACCGATGGGTCGACCTCGAAAAACAGCACAAACGTCGGGTGCCGCCCGTTGAACAGCACATCGCGGTAAGCCTGGCGCACCGCATGGGCCACCAGCTTGTCGCGGACCGCGCGGCCGTTCACGAAAAAGTACTGCAAGTCCGCCTGGCTACGGGAGAACGTCGGCAAGCCGACCCAGCCCCACAGGCGCAGGCCATTACGTTCAATTTCAATCGGCAGCGCCTGCTCCAGGAAACCCGCGCCGCAGATCGCCGACACCCGCCGAGCGCGCGCGGCGTCGTCATGGGCTTCGTGCAGGCTAAGGATGGTCTTGCCGTTATGGCGCAGGTGAAACGCCACATCGAAGCGCGCCAGGGCCAGGCGCTTGATGACTTCTTGCAGGTGATCGAATTCGGTTTTTTCGGCCTTGAGGAATTTGCGTCGCGCCGGGGTGTTGAAGAACAGGTCGCGCACTTCCACCGAAGTGCCCACCGGGTGCGCCGCCGGCTGGACGCGGGGCGCCATGTCGCGGCCTTCGGTTTCCACCTGCCAGGCTTGCTCGGCGCTGCGGGTGCGCGAGGTCAGGGTCAGGCGGGCCACGGAGCTGATCGAGGCCAGGGCCTCACCGCGAAAGCCCAGGCTCATTACCCGTTCCAGGTCTTCAAGGTCGCGGATCTTGCTGGTGGCGTGACGGGCCAGGGCCAGCGGCAGGTCATCCGAGGAGATGCCGCTGCCATCGTCGCGCACGCGCAGCAGCTTGACGCCGCCCTGCTCCACGTCGACATCGATGCGCTTGGCGCCTGAGTCGATGCTGTTTTCCAGCAACTCCTTGATCACCGACGCCGGGCGCTCAACCACCTCGCCCGCGGCAATCTGGTTGGCGAGGCGCGGGCTGAGCAGTTCGATACGCGAACCGCTGTTCAACAAGGATTCGCTCATTACTGCGCCGCCAATTCAGTGCCAGGGATGGTCAGCATCTGACCCACCTTCAATTCATCGGATTTCAGGTTGTTGGCGCTGCGCAACGTGGCCGGTGACACCTGGAAGCGCACGGCCAGCATGGCCAGGGTGTCGCCGGGCTGCACACGATGGTCGCGCGGGCCTTGGGCGATCTTGCCGGAGTCGCGCAGCCAGGCGATGTAGGTGCCCGGCGGCGGATTCTGCTGGAAGAACTGGCGCACACCGGCGCTGATCGAGCGCGCCAGGGCCTGCTGGTGGCTGGCGCTGGCCAGTTTCGAGGCTTCGTTGGAGTTGGAGATAAACCCGGTTTCCACCAGGATCGACGGAATATCCGGCGACTTCAACACCATGAACCCGGCCTGCTCCACCCGTTGCTTGTGCAAGGACGTGACGCGGCCGATATTGCTCAGGACTTTCTGGCCGACGTTCAGGCTGGAGGTCAGCGAAGCGGTCATCGACAGGTCGAGCAGCACGCCGGCGAGCATCTTGTCCTTGTCATCCAGCGACACGTTGCCGGCGCCACCGATCAAGTCGGAACGGTTTTCGCTGTCGGCCAGCCAACGGGCGGTCTCGGACGTAGCGCCGCGATCCGACAGGGCAAACACCGATGCACCGAAGGCTGCAGCCGAAGGCGCGGCATCGGCGTGGATCGACACGAACAGGTCAGCGCCCTTCTTGCGGGCGATTTCGGTACGGCCGCGCAACGGGATGAAATAGTCGCCGGTACGGGTCAGCTCGGCGCGGTAGCCTTTCATGCCGTTGATCTGGCGTTGCAGCTCGCGGGCGATGGCCAGCACCACGTCCTTCTCATGCTGGCCGCGCGAGCCGGAGGCGCCCGGGTCTTCACCGCCGTGGCCGGCGTCGATCACCACGATGATGTCGCGTTTGCCAGCCGGAGCAGGTGGCGGCGGCGGCAGCTTGACCTGTGGTTGCGTCGGGTTGACCGGCACGGCCGGCACCGTGGCCACGCTTGGGGTCGGCGCTGGCGGCGGCGCGGCATCGGCGGCGTTGTCGAACAGGTCGACCACCAGCCGGTTGCCGTATTGGGCATTCGGCGCCAGGGAGAAGCTTTTGGGGGTCACGACTTTTTTCAGGTCGATGACCACGCGCAGGTCGGTCGGCGTGCGCTGGGCAGAGCGCATGGCAGTAATTGGTGTATTGGCGGTGGAAACTTTCAGCGGCGCGGCCAGGGTCGCACCGTTGATGTCGATCACCAGGCGATCCGGCGACGTGAGGGTAAAGACGCTGTGCTGGACCGGGCCAGACAGGTCGAACACCAGTCGCGTGTTATCCGGCGCTCGCCACAGGCGAACACTTTTCACCTGTGAAGCAGCCAGAGCATTGACAGTCATTGCCGCAAGCAACACCCCTACGACACTAACCAACGCGCGAAAGCGCATACCTAACCCCATCAATTATTTGAATTCCAATGCCAAAGCGGCGCACCACGACTGGCCGCGCGCGCTCTGGGGCAACAACTTCAGCTGACGTCCATGCTCATGCGGCGTAATGGTAATGGTCAGGTCCGGCTTTGGCAAAAAGCCTGTGCCTTTATCTGGCCACTCGATCAGACACAGCGCGTCTTCGTCGAAGTAATCACGGATGCCCATGTACTCCAGCTCTTCGGGGTCCACCAGGCGGTAGAGGTCGAAGTGAAACGCGCGAATCGCGCCGATCTCGTAGGGTTCGACCAGTGTGAACGTAGGGCTTTTTACCGCCCCCGTATGGCCCAGGCCGCGAATAATCCCACGGGACAAGGTGGTCTTGCCCGCACCCAAGTCGCCTTCGAGAAAAATCAGCCCCGCCCCGCCCGTCACCCGGGCAATGCGCTGACCAAACGCGACCATGGTGTCTTCATCGGCCAGGAAAAGAATTACTTCAGGCACGGCGACTGCTCCTCCAGCAATTGACGAATGGCGGGTATCAGGTCGCTGGCCGCCAGCCCGCGACCAAAGGTGCCTTGGCGATCCCCGGCGGTGGCGTGCAGCCACACGGCCAGGCAGCTTGCCTCAAAGGCCGGCATGCCCTGGGCCAGCAACGCGCCCACCAGGCCGGCCAGCACGTCCCCCAGACCCGCCGTTGCCATGGCCGGGTGGCCCTGGTCGCAGCGTGAAACACGCCCGTCCGGGCTGGCAATCAAACTGCCAGCACCCTTGAGGATAGCCACTGCATTGAATCTGTGACTCAACGCGCGCGCCGCCTTAAGACGATCGGCCTGAACCTCGGCTGTCGAAATCCCCAGCAAGCGAGCGGCCTCACCCGGATGCGGAGTGATCACACAGTTGGCCGGCAGGCTCACATTGCCTGTGGCCAGCTGGTTCAGGGCGTCTGCGTCCCAGACCTGCGGCTGCTTGGCGTTGGCGGCAACCGATAGCAGGCTCTTACCCCAGGCGGCATCGCCCAGGCCCGGGCCGATCACGATCACCGAGATTTTTTCCAGCAAGCCCATCAATTGGTTAGCCGAACTCACACCGACCGTCATGACTTCCGGCAAACGCGCCAACGCGGCGGGCACGTGCTCGGGCCGGGTCGCCAGGGACACCATGCCCGCGCCACTGCGCAAGGCACTTTCCGCGCTGAGCAGCGCAGCGCCGCCATAGCCGCGGTCGCCGCCGATCACCAGCAGGTGGCCGAACTGGCCTTTTTGGGCATCCGGGGAACGCGCAGCCAGTTGCGGCAAATGGCCGTGCAACAGGGGCTGAACGTCGGTTATTTCGTGTTTTGTCTGCGGCATGCGTCTTCAAGCTCCGATGTCTGGCAGAATTATACGCATCTAACCTGTGGTTTCCCGTGTCTCATGCCCGCTATTACCTCCGATCTGCCCGCCCTCGCCCAATCGATCAAAGACTGGGGCCGCGAGCTGGGCTTTCAACAAGTCGGCATCAGCGGCCTGGACCTGGCCGAGCATGAGCAGCACCTGCAACGCTGGCTCGACGCGGGCTACCACGGCGAGATGGAATACATGGGCGCCCACGGCAGCAAACGCTCGCACCCCGACGAACTGGTGCCGGGCACTTTGCGCGTGGTCTCGCTGCGCATGGATTATCTGCCAGGCGACACCCAAATGGCGCAACTGCTGGCCAAGCCGGAAAAAGCCTACATCTCGCGCTACGCCCTCGGCCGTGACTACCACAAGCTGATTCGCAAGCGCGTGCAGCAACTGGCAGACCGCATCCAGGCGCAGATTGGGCCGTTTGGCTTTCGCGCGTTTGTCGACAGTGCGCCAGTGCTGGAAAAAGCCATCGCGGAAAAAGCCGGCCTCGGCTGGATCGGCAAAAACACCCTGGTCCTTAACCGCAAGGCCGGCAGCTATTTCTTTCTGAGCGAACTGTTTGTCGATTTGCCACTGCCGATCGACCCGCCCCACAGCACCGAGCACTGCGGCCGCTGCACCGCCTGCCTGGATATCTGCCCCACCAATGCCTTCGTCGGCCCCTACGTGCTGGACGCGCGACGCTGCATTTCGTACCTGACCATCGAACTCAAAAGCGCGATCCCGGAAGACCTGCGCCCATTGATCGGCAACCGCGTGTTCGGCTGCGATGACTGTCAGATCGTTTGCCCGTGGAATCGTTTCGCGCGCCCTACCGCCGAAGGCGACTTCAAGCCACGGCATAACCTGGATAACGCCGAGCTGGCCGAGCTGTTTATGTGGGACGAGGATAAATTCCTCAGCAGCACCGAAGGCTCGCCGCTACGCCGCGCCGGGTATGAACGCTGGCTGCGCAACCTGGCCGTGGGCCTGGGCAATGCGCCATCGAGCATTCCGGTGCTGGAAGCCTTGAAAGCGCGCCGGGACTACCCGTCGGAGCTGGTGCGCGAGCATGTGGAATGGGCGCTTAACCAGCACGCCACGCGCTAGTGCACGTCGTCGTTGTAGACGAACTTGGGCATTTCCCAGTGAAAACGGATCGCCAGCAGGCGCAAAAGAAAGCCGCTGAACAGGGTCAGCAGGATCGCTTGCTCGCTGGGCAATTGCAGGTACAGGCAGAGCATGTAGAACCACGCGGCCAGGAACGACACGCTGGCGTACAGCTCGCGGCGGAAGATCAGCGGGATATCGTTGCAGAAGATGTCCCGGAGGATGCCACCGAACACGCCGGTGATCACCCCACTGACCGAAGCCACCAGCATGCCATGGCCCATTTCCAGGGCGGTCATGCAGCCGATCAGGGTGAAGGCCACCAAGCCCAAGGCGTCCAGTGCAAGGAACAGCGAGCGCAGGCGGCGCATCAGCGGTGCGATAAAGATCGTCACCAGTGCAGCGATGGAGGTCAGCACAAGGTATTCCGGGTGCTTGACCCAAGTGAGCGGGTAATGGCCCAACAGCACATCACGCACCGAACCGCCGCCCAGTGCCGTGACACACGCGATCAGCACCACGCCAAACCAGTCCATGCCGCGTCGACCGGCGGACAACGCACCGGTCATGGCTTCGGCGGTGATGGCGATGAGGTAGAGCATCAGCAGCATGAGGGCGATCCTTGCAATGAGGCCGGCAGTCTAATCATTTGCTGATGGCACCAAAAGGGGGCGCCTGGCGATAAAACGCGTCGCCGGCCTTCGGGGGCAAGCCCCCTCCCGCACTGGATCGCGATGGCGCCAGATCCTCACGCCTTGATGAAATGCTTGCGGTAATGCTGCAGCTCGGCGATCGACTCGCGAATATCGTCCAGCGCCAGGTGAGTGCTGCCTTTATGGAAGCTGTCTTTGACTTCCGGCGCCCAACGGGCGGCCAGCTCTTTGAGCGTGGACACGTCGAGGTTACGGTAGTGGAAGTAGCTTTCCAGCCCCTTCATGTGGGTATAGAGGAAGCGACGGTCCTGGCAGATGCTGTTGCCGCAGATCGGCGACTTGCCCTTGGGCACCCACTTTTCCAGGAAGGCGATGGTTTCGGCCTCGGCCTCGGCCATGCTGATGCGGCTGTCGCGCACGCGCTGGGTCAGGCCGGAGTTGCCGTGGGTGCGAGTGTTCCACTCGTCCATGGTGGCGAGCACGGCGTCGCTGTGGTGGATGGCGATCACCGGACCTTCGGCCAAGGTGTTGAGGTTGCTGTCGGTGACAATCGTGGCCATCTCGATGATGACGTCGGTGTCGGGGTTCAGACCGGTCATTTCCAGATCGATCCAAATCAGGTTCTGTGGGTTTTGCATGGCTTGATTCTCTTGGCACCTTGGCGTAGCTGCGCAGTTTAGCAGGCGGGGCCGTGCTAGACTCGCGACCGTTTTACCCAACCTTTGCATTATCGACACGGAACACCAATGGCCAAACGCCAGCTCAATCGTCGCCAAAACTGGCGCATCGAAAAGATTCAAGGCGAACGCGCCGCACGCGCCGCCAAACGTGAATCCTCCGCCGTGGAAGCGCTCGAGGGCGGCGACTTGGGCCCCGAGCAAACGGGCCTGGTGATCGCGCACTTTGGTGTGCAGGTCGAAGTCGAGGCGCTCGAAGGCGAACTCGCAGGCTCGGTGTTCCGCTGCCACTTGCGCGCCAACCTGCCTGCGCTGGTGACCGGCGACCAGGTCGTCTGGCGCGCCGGCAACCAGGGTATCGGCGTCATAGTCGCCCAGTTGCCGCGCACCACCGAACTGCGCCGCCCGGACAGCCGTGGCCAGCTCAAGCCGGTGGCGGCCAACGTCGACATGATCGTGATCGTGTTCGCGCCGCTGCCCGAGCCCCATGCCAACCTGATCGACCGCTACCTGGTCGCAGCCGAGCACGCCGGCATTCGCCCGCTGTTGCTGCTGAACAAATTCGATTTGATCGACGAACAGAACGCCCCGGCGCTCAATGCGCTGCTGGCGGTCTACCGCACCCTGGGTTACCCGGTGCTGGAAGTTTCGGCGCATCACGGCAACGGCATGGAACAGCTGCAACAGCAACTGGACGGGCGCATCAGCGTGTTTGTCGGTCAGTCCGGCGTGGGTAAATCCTCGCTGGTCAACAGCCTGCTGCCGGAAGTCGACACCCGTGTCGGCCCGCTGTCGGAGTTGTCCGGCCAGGGCACCCACACCACCACCACCGCGCGGCTGTTCCACTTCCCGGGCGGCGGTGAGTTGATCGACTCACCGGGCATCCGTGAATTCGGCTTGGGCCACGTCAGCCGCAGCGATGTGGAAGCGGGCTTTATCGAATTCAACGACCTGATCGGCACCTGCCGCTTCCGCGACTGCAAACACGACCGCGAACCGGGCTGTGCGTTGCTCAAGGCGCTGGAAGACGGCCGTGTTCAGCAGCAGCGGATGAACAGCTATCGCTCGATTATTGCGAGCTTGCCCGAGAGCAGTTATTGAGAGGCCATTTCTTGATACACATAAATGGCCGCGCAAAGCGCCCTAGTCCATTGATTTAAAGGGCGCTGGCATCAAGACTTCGACTCAACTGGTGGCTTATCCACGCAAGCCAGCTTGAATTCGAAATTCCTGATGCCCATAATCGCTCCGTCACCAGCGCAAGCTGGCAGGAGTCTGGATCCTTTTCGGGGTTGATCCAGCGGCGCAGAAGGGGCGAAGCAAGCTCCACTGCGCGTCGAATGAAGCCGCCTTCGGGCGGCTTTGCTTTTTGTGGGGAATTAACATTTGCCTCTCTACTATCACCCCAAACAAGGCGATGTGCTGCTCTGCGACTTCACCCGAGGCTTCGTGGCTCCGGAAATGCTGAAGATTCGCAAGGTCGTAGTCATATCCCCTACCGGCACCCACAATCGCAAGCTCTGTACCGTGGTGCCGATCTCCTCTACCGCACCAGAGATCCGGCATGACTGGCATCACTTGCTGCGCACCAACCCACTTCAATCCGACGGCTATAAAGAGCTGTGGGTGAAGTGCGACATGATTTACACCGTCAGTTTCGAACGCCTCGACAAACTCCACAGAAAGACTCGCGCCAAAGGTCGAGAATATTTCGTGCCGCGCCTGTGCACCGATGACATGCGCGGCGTTATCAGTGGCGTCAAAGCCTACCTGCCGCTGTGACCAGAAATGAAAAACGCCCCGTTCTTCGGGGCGTTTTCATTGGTAACGAATACCTGCGGTCAACTACGACCCCGCCTTAGGCGCCGTAGGATCTTTAACCCCACCATCATCAAACAGGTTCAGCTTCTGCCGCAGCTCATGGGCCGGCAACGGCTCCTGGCCTGGCGGCAGGGCGTTCGGGTCGGCCGGTACTTCGCCTGGCGCGCCGGCGCCCGGGGTTGGCGCGACGGGTGGCTGGTCGCCTTCAATCGCGCGCTGGGCCTTTTTGGTCAGCACCACGATGTCGATGCGGCGGTTGATCGGGTTGAACGGATCCTTGTGATCAAACAGCTGCGAGGAGGCAAAACCCACCACGCGCGCCACTTGCGGGTCCGGGTAGCTGCCGGCGACCAGTGCGCGGCGAGCCGCGTTGGCACGGTTGGCCGACAGCTCCCAGTTGCCGAAATCACCCTGGCCCGCGTATGGCTTGGCGTCGGTATGGCCGCTGATGCTGATCTTGTTCGGCACCGCCTTGATGGTGTCGGCCATGGCCAGCAGGATGTCTTCGAAGTACGGCTTCAGGCGCGCGCTGCCGGAGTCGAACATCGGCCGGTTGGCCGCGTCGGTGATCTGGATGCGCAAGCCGTCCGGGGTGATCTCGAAGGAAATCTGATCCTTGAACTTCAGCAACTGCGGGTTTTCTTCGACCTTGGTCTGCAACTCTTGCAGCAACAGTTCCAGGCGTTCCTGCTCGACCTGCTCGGCCATGGCCTCGACGGTGTCACGTTCGATCGGGATTTTTTCCTGGGGCGCTTCGGTCTTGATTTCCGGGTTGATGGTGCGCTCAGGCGCCAGCTGCGGCGAGCCGCCCAGGTCGATCACGAAGGGCGTGCCGCTTTCCGAGAAACCGATCGGGTCTTTGAAGTAGCCGGCGATGGCGATCTTCTGTTCGGGCGTTGCGGTGGACATCAGCCACAGCACCAGGAAGAACGCCATCATCGCCGTCGCAAAGTCGGCGAAGGCGATTTTCCAGGCGCCGCCATGGTGCCCCGCAGCGAAGCGCTTGACGCGCTTGATGATTATCGGCTGGTTGTTTTCCATGGCTTAGCGACCGCGAACCGCTTGTTCCAGCTCGGCGAAGCTTGGGCGGTGCTTCGGATACAGAACCTTGCGGCCGAACTCCACCGCCAGCGATGGCGGCATGCCGGAAGCGGACGCCACCAGGCTGGCCTTGATCGATTCGTACAAGTTGATTTCTTCCTTGGCGTCGTGTGCCAGGGAGGTCGCCAGCGGACCGAAGAAGCCGTAGGCCGCGAGAATACCGAAGAAGGTACCGACCAGCGCCGCACCTACGTGCATGCCGATGGCGGCCTGATCACCCTCGCCCAACGAGGCCATGGTCACCACGATACCGAGTACCGCCGCGACGATACCGAAACCGGGCATGCCGTCGGCGATGCCGGTCACGGCGTGCGATGGGTGCTCCAGCTCTTCTTTAAGGCTGAACAGCTCCATGTCGAACAGGCCTTCCAGCTCATGGGGGGCCATGTTGCCGGAGGACATGATGCGCAGGTAATCACAGATGTAGGCGGTCATGCGCTCATCTTTGAGCACGGCCGGGTATTTGGCGAAAATCGGGCTGGCGGCGGCGTCTTCGATGTCGGCCTCGATGGCCATCATGCCTTCGCGGCGGCTCTTGTTGAGGATCTCGTAGACCAGGCCCAACACCTCAAGATAGAAAGTGTGGGTGAAGCGCGAACCGAACATGGCCAGGGATTTTTTGATCACGTGCATGGTCATGTAGCCGGGGTTCGCCTGCAGGAAGGCACCCAGCGCCGCACCACCGATAATCAACACCTCGAAAGGCTGGATCAGTGCCGCAATTTTACCGTGGGACAGGACGTACCCGCCGAGCACGCTCGCGAAGACGACGATGATGCCGATAATTTTAGCCATAGGAGATGAGTACTTGCGCCGTCGGGTTCATGGACATATTTGGTGTAACTGAAAAACTCTTGTTCTACTTATCGGCAAAACTGCGCC
Source organism: Pseudomonas sp. AC463 (assembly GCF_979253585.1). Classification (NCBI taxonomy): domain Bacteria; kingdom Pseudomonadati; phylum Pseudomonadota; class Gammaproteobacteria; order Pseudomonadales; family Pseudomonadaceae; genus Pseudomonas; species Pseudomonas sp. AC463. The sequence continues at coordinate 187,715 of NZ_CEEDDZ010000015.1, forward strand.
AGACTATAGCCCGTTAAGGCGAAAAGCCAGTTCGGCCCGCTCCGGGCGTGTTGACCGCAAGTGATGATCGCGCCCCAATCATGGCTAATGAAACGACAGTCCCAACTGCAAAACCCAACTCTCTCGCCGCTTGGATCAAGCGCCTGGACGATGTGCTCCTGCCTGTTCCCCAGGCCAGCCACGACCGCGTGTGCAAAGGCATCCGCGATAGCCGCAGTTCGTTGCGAGATATTGCCGAACTGATGCAGAGCAGCCCGGCGCTGGTGCTCAGCGTGATGCGTGAGGCAAATAGCCACACCCAAGGCAGCCTGGCGGAACCGGCGGAAAACCTCGAAGTGGCGCTCAACCGCCTTGGCCTCAAGCGCGCCGAAGAACTGCTGGCGCGCCTGCCTTCGGTGCCCGAGCACGAGATACCCGTGGCCTTGCGCCAACTGCTGCTGGTGAGCCAGCACGCCTCACAGCAAGCCAACGGTTTGTTCGGCAGCCGCCTGGCGCGGCTGTGGCAAGACATCCACTGGGGCAGCCTGTTGTTTCTCTCGCCGCTGTGGCCGATGGCGGTGGCCTACCCCAAGCTGTTGGAAGAATGGGAGCTGCGGGTTATCCACAAAGGCGAGCGAGCCCGCAAGGTTGAACAGGAACTGTTCGGCGTACGCCTGCTGGACCTGTGCCTGGGCCTGACCGAAACCTGGCACCTGCCGATCTGGGTGTCTCAGGGCTATACCTTGCTGCGCAACGAGCAGCGCTTGCTGGTCAAGGCGCTGCATATCGCCCGCGAAGACGATCCGCTGCGCCATCAGCAATTGCTCGATGCCGAACCCAACCTGCGCCGCTGGCTGAACCAGCCTGCCAACACCGTACTGCTGGCCAACGGCCTGGCGATGTCGGCCCAGGAATCCTGGACCTGCCCGCACACCCAGCGCTGGCAATACCTCACTGCGCTGTACCTGCAACAGCCCTTGGGCGAGGTGCAGCAATTGGTTCACCAGCAGGCCGCGACCAGCGCCCGCAGCACCTTGATGCCCGACCTCTGGCACCCGGCGCTGTCGCTGATCTGGCCGTGGCATGTGCAAAAAATCCACCGTGGCCTGCTGCCGGCGCCACCGCCCACCGCCGAGGCCCTGGCCGTTTGGCGCAAGCGCTGCACCGAATTGCTGGTGGAGCCGAGCCGCTTTGCCAACGCCATGCACTTGACCACCTGCGCCCGCGAGGCCCTGGTGGCCAGCGGTATGCAACGGGTCATGCTGCTGATGACCGATCGCGCCCAGAGCACCTTGCGTGTGCATCAGGTCGACGGCCTGCCCAAGGACGCCGACAACCTGAGCCTGGACGTGGTCAACAGTACCTTGCTGCAGCGCCTGATGGAAAAATCTGCCCAGGTGCGGCTCACCCCGGACAACCACGCCCAGTTCTCGGCCCTGCTGCCGCCGATCCTGCGCCGGATGTTTACCGGCGAGCACCTGCTGCTGCGCTCCTTGAGCTGCAACGGCAAGGTGGTGATGCTGATGGTGGCCGACCAGGGCGGCGGGCCGTTCTCGGAAACCACCGTGCAGGCCTTTGGCAAAACCGCCCAGTGCATCGAGAAAGCCCTGCATAGCTTTACCAACCGCAGCGCCTGATGCTTGCGCTACAATCGCCGTCCTTTATCGCCAACATTTGTGCCCAGGAGACCTCACATGCCTGACTTCTCTGGCTTGCCGCTGGTGATCGAATCCAGCGACCTTATCGGTCAACTGGATGCCGAACACCTGATTCTGGTGGACCTCACCAGTGCCGCCCGCTACGCCGAAGGGCACATCCCCGGCGCGCATTTCGTTGACCCCAAACGCACCCAACTGGGCCAGCCGCCGGCACCCGGCCTGCTGCCCCACAAGGCCGACCTGGAAAAACTCTTCGGCGAACTCGGCCACACGCCGGACGCCACCTACGTGGTCTACGACGACGAAGGCGGCGGCTGGGCCGGGCGCTTCATCTGGATGCTCGACGTGATCGGCCACCAGAAATACCACTACCTCGACGGCGGCCTGCTGGCGTGGCTGGAGGAACAACACCCGGTCTCCACCGAGGTACCTTCCCCGGTCGGCGGCCCGGTCAGCCTCACGCTGCACGACGGCCCCACCGCCACCCGCGAATACCTGCAAAGCCGCCTCGGCGCGGCCGACCTGGGCATCTGGGACGCGCGCGGCCCGCTGGAGTACTCCGGCGAAAAAGTGCTGGCGGCCAAAGGCGGGCACATTCCCGGCGCAGTGAACTTCGAATGGACCGCCGGAATGGACAAGGCGCGCAACCTGCGCATCCGCCGCGACATGCCGCAGATCCTCGAAGACCTCGGGCTGACCAAAGATAAAGAAATCATCACCCACTGCCAGACTCACCACCGCTCTGGCTTCACCTACCTGGTGGCCAAGGCGCTCGGTTATCCGCGAGTCAAAGGTTATGCCGGTTCCTGGGGCGAATGGGGCAACCACCCAGACACCCCCGTAGAGATTTAAGGTTTAAGGACAGTAAATGAAAAAGCAGTTGTTTATCCTCAGCCAGTACCTGCTGCCACACCACCTGCTGTCGCGGTTGGCCGGCTGCATTGCCGAGTGCCGCGTGCGCTGGTTCAAGAACGCCTTCACCACCTGGTTCGCCAAGCGCTATCAAGTGGACATGTCCCAGGCCCTGGTCGAAGACGTCACCGCCTACGAGCATTTCAACGCTTTCTTCACCCGCGCGTTGAAAGACGGCGCCCGCCCGCTGGATCAAACCCCTGGCGCGGTGCTGAGCCCCGCCGACGGCGCGATCAGCCAACTTGGCCCGATCGAGCATGGCCGCGTGTTCCAGGCCAAGGGCCACAGCTTCAGCGTGCTGGAATTGCTGGGCGGCGACGCGGCCGTGGCGGCGCCCTTCATGGGCGGCGATTTCGCCACTGTGTACCTGTCGCCGAAGGACTACCACCGCGTGCACATGCCACTGGCCGGCACCCTGCGCGAGATGGTCTACATTCCCGGGCGCATCTTCTCGGTGAACCAGACCACCGCCGAGAACGTGCCGGAACTGTTTGCACGCAACGAACGCGTTGCCTGCATTTTCGACACCGAACGCGGCCCGATGGCCGTGGTGTTGGTGGGCGCGATGATCGTCGCGTCGATTGAGACCGTATGGGCCGGGCTGGTGACGCCGCCGAAACGCGAACTGAAAACATTCCGCTACGACGAAGCCGCCCGCGCGCCGATCCACCTGGAAAAGGGTGCGGAGCTGGGTCGCTTCAAGCTGGGTTCGACTGCGATTGTGCTGTTCGGGCCGGATCAGGTTAAGTGGGTTGAAGAACTGGTGGCGGGTTCGGCGGTGCAGATGGGTCAGGGTATGGGCTTGCCGAAGGCCTGATCTAAAGCCGATTGCAGTTCAAATGTGGGAAGGGGCTTGCCCCCTCCCACATTTTTGTCCGCGCTTTGTCAGTTACAGCTGACCATCACGGTCACGCAAGCCAAGTAGATACAACACCCCATCCAACCCCAGCGTCGAAATCGCCTGCTTGGCCGACTGTTTCACCAACGGCTTGGCCCGAAACGCCACGCCCAACCCGGCAATTGCCAGCATCGGCAAGTCATTCGCCCCGTCGCCGACCGCAATGGTCTGCTCCAGACGCAAGCCTTCCTTGTGGGCCAACTCCTTCAGCAAGTCCGCTTTGCGCTGGGCGTCGACAATCGGCTCCACCGCCACGCCGGTCACTTTGCCATCCACCACTTCCAGCTCGTTGGCGAACACGTAGTCGATGCCCAGCTTGGCCTGCAATTGCTTGGCGAAGTAGGTGAAGCCGCCGGACAGGATCGCAGTCTTGTAGCCCAGGCGCTTGAGTTCGGCGAACAGGGTTTCGGCGCCCTCGGTCAGGCGCAGAGAGGCGCCGATGGAGTCCAGCACGCTCACGTCCAGGCCTTTGAGCAGGGCCAGGCGCTCCTTGAAGCTGGCGCGGAAGTCCAGCTCACCGGCCATTGCGCGCTCGGTAATCTCGGACACCTGCTCGCCCACGCCGGCAGCCTTGGCCAACTCGTCGATGACTTCGGCTTCGATCAGCGTGGAGTCCATGTCGAACACGGCCAGGCGGCGGTTGCGGCGAAACAGCGAGTCTTCCTGGAAGGCGATATCCACATTCAGTTCCTGGGCCACGCTGAGGAACTCGGCGCGCAGGGCCTGCGGGTCGGCCGGCTCACCGCGCACGGAGAACTCGATGCAGCCCTTGCCCTTGTCGGCCGGCGTGTCCAAGGGCATACGCCCCGACAGACGGTCGATATGGTCGATATTCAAGCCGTACTGCGCGGTGATTGAGCTCACGCGCTGCAGTTGCTCGGCAGTAACCTTGCGGGTCAGCAGGGTGACGATATGGCGCTTCTTGCCCTGGCCGGCCACCCAATGCTGGTAGTCCTCTTCGGACACCGGGGTGAAACGCACCTGCTGATCCAGCTTGTAAGCCGTGAACAGGATGTCCTTGAGCACCGACGAGGCCTGCTCGGTGCTGGGGATTTCCACCAGGATGCCGAACGACAGGGTGTCGTGGATCACCGCCTGGCCGATGTCGAGAATGTTCACACCACCCTGGGCCAGAACACCGGTAATGGCTGCGGTAAGACCCGGGCGATCTTCACCGGTGATGTTAATCAGGACAATTTCGCGCAAGGCGCACCCCCAGGCTGGAAAAAAACCGCATTCTACCCACTTTCAGTGACCATCGGGCACAGCCAGCGCTTTGCCGGTCCTAGGGCTGTCGCTATACTGCGCGTCAACTTCACGGACCAAGAGCCGAGCGCAAGTGAACCGGCCCACGCCAGTAAAAACCGATAACTTCTTCCTGCTGATCTTCCGGGCACTGCGCCACCGCCGTGTACCGATCGCATTGCGCATCGCCAGCCATAACGTGATCCTGGTCGCCCTGGCCCTGGTGATCTATGCCTGCGTGATGGGCTTGCAGTTCAAGCAGGCCATGCACGAACAAGCCGATGCGCTGGGTGAGAGCCTCACCACCCAGACCGCCACGTCAGCGACCGAGTTGTTGGTGTCCAACGACATCCTCAGCCTCAACGTGCTGCTCAACAACCTGACCAAGAACCCGCTGGTGGCCCACGCCGCCATCTACAGCGTGGACAACCGGATCATGGCCGAAGCCGGGCAGCGCCCGAAAAACGGCCTGCTGGGCGAAGCGGAAGGCTTGTACCAGAGCAATATTACGTTTCAGGATGTGAAGGCCGGCCAACTGCGCATCAGCCTCGACATGCAGCAGTTCCAGCAGCCGATGACCATCAGCCTGCAGAGCATGGGCATCCTCAGCGCGATCCTGCTGGCCCTGGCCCTGGCCTTGAGCCTGCGCCTGGGGCGGCATATCTCCACGCCGCTGATGCAACTGCGCATCTGGCTGCGGGACATCGACGAACACACCCCGGCCACCGACCGCCAGGATGAGATCGGCGACCTCGCGCGCCAACTGCACGCCAGCTTCGCCCCGGAGCCTGCGCCCCGCGCAGTGGAGCCCGAGCCTGACTACGACGACACCGACTACGGCGACGAGCCTGAGTTTGAAGTGCGCAACCTGCGCGACCCGGGCTTTGACGAGAGTGCCCCGGTGGCCGGCCTTAAACCCGCGACTCGCCAGGCGTTCAAGGCCGAAGAAGACGAACTGGACGACGAAGATCCCTTCGCAGACCTGCGCGACACCTCGGCCAACAGCCCGGCCGTCGCGCCCAAGCCAACACCCGAGCGCAATGCCGAACCCCAGCACAGCGCCGTATTAGCTGTGCAACTGGGCGCCCAGGACCAATTGCGTCGCCTGCCCCGCGCCCGCCTGACCGAGCTGCTGGAACGCTATCGCGACTGCCTCGACCAGGCTGCCTCGCTGTACCAAAGCGAGCTGCACACCCTGAACGATGGCAGCACGCTGATGCTGTTCCACAGTGAAGACAGCGGCGAAGACTACCTGACCAACGCCATCTGCTGCGGCGAGCTGCTACGCGCCCTGGGCCATGCCCTGCAGATCGAAGTGGCGGACAGCGGCATCACCCTGCAACTGCAGCTTGGCTTGACGGTGGGCGATGATCTGTTTGGCATGAGCCAGATCGATCTGCTGCTTACCGAAATCGCCCAGGATGCACTGGCCTTGTCGCAACACAGTCGCAACCTGCTGCTGGTGGAACGCAAGATCAGTGAAGACGCGCTGATTCGCCAGCGCGCGCGTATCCGCCCGATTGCCAGCCCCGAGGGCGCCAGTTGCGTGGAGCGGTTGATGGAGCCGTACCCGTCGATGCTGGAGCGCCAGCTTGCGCGGATGCATGAGACCCGTAAGCCATAAAGAACACTGCTGAACCAATGTGGGAGGGGGCTTGCCCCCGATAGCGGTGGCTCAGTTAGTAATGTGCTAACTGATATTCAGCCATCGGGGGCAAGTCCCCTCCCACATTTGGGTCTCCACAAGCCTCAAGTAAATCGCACACAAACAAAAAGGCCCGCTGAATCAGCGGGCCTTTTTTTGTGGGGTGTCCCGTCCTGAATAAGGTTTACACCTTCTGACCGATCTTCAGGAGGATTCAATGGATACGGGAAAAAGGCGG
>NZ_CEEDDZ010000016.1:0-189794 GCF_979253585.1 Pseudomonas sp. AC463
CCCGATAGCGGTGTATCAGCCAGTTCATCTGTAGCTGACACACCGCTATCGGGGGCAAGTCGAATCGTCGCACCGCCCCTCCCACATTTTTAACCGCATTCCAAAACTCAGGCTTTGCGTTGAAACTGCAGCTCTACTTCCAAGCCGCCCTCCTCCCGATTCCTCAAACCCAACCGCCCCCCATGCGCCCGCGCAATAGTGTGCGCAATGCTCAACCCCAACCCATACCCGCCCGTCTCGGCATTGCGTGAACCTTCCACGCGGTAGAACGGTTCCATCACCTGCTCCAGTTGCTCCTGAGGAATCCCCGGGCCGCGGTCGCTGATGACGATGTTCAAACTGTCAGCCTGGTCCTCGACCCGCACCACCACGTCACTGCCATAGCGCACCGCGTTTTCCAGCAGGTTCTGCACGCAGCGCTTGAGGCTGCGGGCGTACCCCGGCAGCGGTTGTTTGGCGCGGCCTTCGATCAGCACGCTTTCGCCCACGTCCTGCAGATCCGCCTGCAAGCTCTGCAGCAAGGCATTGATGTCGATGTTCTGCCGCGCCTCATTGACTTCACCGCTGCTGACAAAATCCAGGGTGCTGGCCACCATGTGCTCCATTTCTTCGAGGTCGCTGCGAAAACGCTCTTTGGTGCGGTTGTCATCAAGCATCTCGGTGCGCAGGCGCAGGCGTGTGATCGGTGAACGCAGGTCGTGGGAAATCGCCGCAAGAAAGCGCGTGCGTTCGGCGATATTCGCGATCAGCCGCTGTTGCATGGCGTTGAAGGCCTGGGCCGCGCGGCGCACTTCCGTGGGGCCGTCCTCGGATAACGGCGGGCGCTGGATATCCCGGCCCAGCGCCTCGGCGGCCTTGGCCAGCGCATTCAGCGGGCGAATGGCCAGGCGCACCGCCACCAGTGCGATCACCACCAGCACCAGCACACGCAGCAGGTAGATGCGCATCACGTAATCGAACAGCAGGTCCAGCGGCGAGGTGCTGGTCCAGCCCTGCTCTTCACTGGCGTCCACCTGCAACCAGCGCCCATCGGGCAGGCGCAGGTCGATGAGGAATTGCCCTACGACCGGCTTGGAACCGAGCAACGTCGAGAGCCCGGCGGTTTGCCCCTCGCCATCCACCAGGGACAGGCGCAGCAGGATCAGGGTCTGGGCATAGCCGGTTTTTTCCGACAGCACCTTTTTCAGCAGGCGCTCGGTGGGACGGTCGCTGTCGGTGAGGGAACTGGGTGTGGCGCTGGCCTGGTCGCTGAGGGTCAGACGAAAGTGCGGCGCGTTAAGCAGCTGGATCAATTGGTCGGCCTGCCGGGGGTCGCTGTGCACCAGGCGCACCACGTCCGCCAGGCGCGTGGCGATCAACCGCGCGGGGATTTCCAGCACCTGGCCATGGCGGCGGTCGTACCAGATGCTGCTGGTCAGCGCCTGGGCCGCGAGCATGCCGCTGACCAGAATCAGCACCAGCCGCCCGAACAGCGAACGCGGCAGCAGTCTCACGACTCCAGCACCACGTCATCGGCGGTGAGCATGTAACCCTCGTTGCGCACGGTCTTGATCAGCCCCGCCGGCAGTTGGGAACGCAGGCGGCTGACACACACGTCGATGGAGCGGTCGAACGGTGTGCTGTCTTTGTCGAACACGTGGTTGAGCAAAAAGTCGCGGCTCAACGGGCGGTTGGGGTGCTGCAACAACAGGCGCAGCACGCGGTAATCCGAGTTGCCAAGGCTGACCACCACGCCGTCGGGCGAGAGCAATTGACGCGCACGCGTGTCCAGCTGCCAGCCGGCAAAGCGAATACTCGGCGCTTCATCCAAACGCGCGCGGTCGGGGAAACTCTGCACCCGGCGCAGTACCACCTTGATGCGCACCAGCAACTCGCGCGGGTCGAACGGCTTGGGCAGGTAGTCGTCGGCGCCGATTTCCAGGCCGACGATGCGGTCGATCAACGAGCCCTTGGCCGTCAGCATCACCACCGGGATATTGGAGCTGACCCGCAGCTCGCGGCACAGGCTCAGGCCGTCTTCGCCGGGCAGCATCAGATCAAGCACGATCAGGTCGATGACATTCAGCGCCAGGCGGCGGCGCATTTCCTTGCCGTCGGCGGCGGTGGACACCTGGAAGCCGGCGTCGCTCAGGTATTCACACAGCAGTTGGCGGATTTGCGGGTCGTCATCGACGATCAATAGATGGTCTTGCTTGGCCATGGGCAGTCGAACCTAAAACTCAAAACGCAGGAGATAGCCGAAAGTTCAGCCAGCGGTGTACGCAAATGTAATGGAATGTTGTGGGAAACCATAATCACGCATCAGCGATACAAACCCCTGGAATGGCAGGCCGAATCGCTCTTTAGACTACCGAACCTAAATGAGAGTAATTGTAATTTAGACTCGGAAGTTGCCCATGTCATTGCCCACCCCTCAACGCCACACATTGCACACCACCCTGGCGCCGATGTTCGGTTTCCTCGCCGCCGGCAGTGTTGCCCCCACCGCCTGGGCCGACGCCTCCGCCGCTACCGCCAACGATTCGGTGCTGAGCCTGCCGGAAATCAAGGTCGACGGCGAAGCCACCTCAAGCTTCAAGGTGGACCGGGTGACCTCGGCGAAAATCAGCCAGCCGCTGTTGGACGCCCCGCAAAGCGTGACCATCGTGCCGCAGCAGGTGCTCAAGGAGCAGAACGCGCAGACCCTGCAGGAAGTGCTGCGCAACGTGCCGGGCATCACCTTCATGTCCGGCGAGGGCAACCTGGGCTGGGGCGACCTGTTTTCGATTCGCGGGTTTTCTTCCGAGCAGAGCCTGACCGTCGACGGCGTGCGCGATGCCGGCATGTCCACGCGCACCGACACCTTCAACCTGCAACAGGCTGAAGTATTCAAGGGCACCGGGTCCATCGAGTCCGGGGTGTCCGCCGTGGGCGGCAGCGTCAACCTGGTCAGCAAGGAAGCGCACCTGGGCGATGCCAACAAGGTCTCGGCCGGGATCGGCACCGACAGCTACCGCCGCCTCACCGCCGACCTGAACAAGCAACTCAACGACACCACCGCCGTACGTATCAACCTGATGAAACACTACAACCAGGTGGCCGAGCGCGACGACGTGGACTACGACCGCTGGGGCATCGCCACCTCGTTCGGCTTCGGCCTGGGCACCGACACCCGCGTGTTTATCGACACCTTCTATCAGAAAGACACCAACACCCCGGACGGCGGCGTGCCGATTCAGCGTGGGACACATGGCGACCGCATGCCAGGCGTGAAACGCTCGAACTGGTACGGCGACTCCAACCTCTACACCCAGGAAAACAAAACCACCTCGCTGACCGCACGCATCGAACACGACTTCGACTGGAACGACGCCCACCTGCGCAACCAGACGCGCTGGGAACGCAGCGACAACTTTGCAGTGCTCTCGCCGGCGCGCTTTTTCGCCGCCGACGCCAGTGGCAATAGAACCTGCACCGGCACCCGCTGTGCGACCCTGGGCTACACCGGCGTAGGCCCGATCAGCCAAGTGCCGGGCAGCACGGTGAATGCCTACACCGACTACGTAAATAACAGCAACACCGCCTACGGGATCCTGCGCGGCAGCGACTTCGGGTTGTCCAAGCGCTACACCATCCTCGATAACCAGACCGACTTCAGTTTCACCTTCAACACCGCCAGCCTGAAACACGATGTCGTCAGCGGCCTGGAGTTCTACCACGAGACCTACGGCGGCCTGAAGCGCAACGCCGAGGTGCCGGCCGGCAGCATGCTGTTCGACATGAAAGACCCCAGCCATAGCTTCGCCAGCACCTACGTGACCAAGGGCGAAGGCGACCCCCGCTCGGTGATCGACAACGCCGGTATTTACCTGGGCGACACCGTGACCCTCAATGAGCAATGGCAAGTGCTCGGCTCGCTGCGTTACGACAACTGGCGCGCGCAAACCAGCCAGCGCGGCCAGGCCAGCATCAGCAGCACCGACGGCGCCGTCAGCGGGCGCGTCGGCGCGGTGTTCAAGCCGTTGCCCAACGGCAGCATCTATGTGTCCTACAGTGAAGCGGCGCAGCCGTCGGCGCTGGGCGCGTCGACCAATAACCAGATCTACGGCGCGGCCAGCACCAGCAACTACAGCCCGGCCAAGTCCAAGACCTACGAGCTGGGCACCAAGTGGGACATTGCCCACGACATGCTCAACGTCACGGCGGCCGTCTTCCGCACCGAACTGGACAACGCCTGGGAATACCAGGACGGCGAATCCGCCCCGGTGCGCGCCCTGCCCGCCAAGCGCGTGGACGGCGTAGAACTCGGCCTGCAAGGCAATATCACCCCGCGCTGGACCGCCTACACCGGCTTCTCGGCGCTAAAAAGCACCCAGACCAAAGGCATCAACAAGGGCGCCGAAGCCAAGAACGTCCCCGATTTAACCGCCAACCTGTGGACCACGTACGCCGTCACCGACGCCCTGAGCCTCAGCTACGGCGAGCAATACGTGGGCCGGCGCCGCTACACCGACAACAAATACGTCGGCGGTTTGAACAACAACAGCAGCTATGCCAACGGCCCGTCCGGCGTGTATGCGATCTACACCCGCGACCACGAAAAAGCCCCCGGTTACTGGCTGAGCAACGTGGCGGCGCAATACAAGGTGAACAAGGACACCACGGTCAATCTCAACCTCAACAACGTGTTCAACAAATTTTATTACAGCCAGGTCGGCGCCTCCCTCGACGGCTTCCAGCTCTACGGCATCCCGGGGGCCGGGCGCACGCTCACCGCCAGTGTCGATTATGAATTCTGACCTTTCCTCACCAGGAGTCCTGTCCATGCTCAAACCTCGTAACGCGCTCAAGCTTGGGGTGCTGTTCGCCGCCCTGGTCCTCGGCCACGCCGAAACCGCCGCCGCCCATGAAGTCACCGACGTGCTGGGGCGCAAGGTCGAGGTCAAGGATGACGTCAAACGCGTGGTGCTTGGCGAAGGCCGGCTGATTTCGGCGTTTGCCTTGCTCGACAAGGATGCGCCGTTCAAGCGCATCGTCGGCTGGCAGAACGATTTGCGCCTGTTGGACCAACACACCTACAACGCCTATCTGGAAAAATTTCCCACAGTCAAAGACATCCCATTGATCGGCCAGGCGTCGGAACAAAGCGTCAGCGCCGAGGAAATCCTCTCGCTCAAACCAGACCTGGCAGTGTTCAGCATCTCCGGCCACGGGCCTACCGAACACAGCCCGGTCGCGGATGTGCTGGCCAAAGCGGGCATCCCGGTGGTGTTCGTCGATTTTCGCATCAACCCGGTACAGGGTACGCACACCAGCCTGACCGCCCTCGGCCAGGCGCTGGGCCGAGAACCCGAGGCAAAAGCGTTTCTGGATTTCTATGACCAGCACATCAAGGTCATCACCGATGCCGTCGCCACCCTGCCCGCCGGACCACGCCCGAGTGTGTTTCTGGAGTTGCTGGCGGGTGTCTGGCAGGCACCCGGGCACACCACCGGCAAGAGTGGCATGGGCGAGCTGATTGCCCTGGTGGGTGGGCGCAATATTGCCGCCGGGGTGGTGCCGGGCGCGCTGGGTGATATCAGCGTGGAATACGCGCTCAAGGCCGACCCCGACGTGTACGTGGCCACCGGCAACCGCAAGCCCGGCTTGATCCTCGGTGCCGGCGTGGACAACGCCGAGGCGCGCGAAGCACTTGATCGAGTGCTGGCGCGCGCGGAATTCGCCAACCTTCGTGCGATCCGCGAGGGCAATGCCCACGGCTTGTGGCATGACTTCTACAACTCGCCCTACAACCTGCTGGCGATAGAAGCACTGGCCAAGTGGGTGCATCCGCAGGTGTTCGCCAAGCTCGACCCGCAGGCAACCATGGAACAGATCAACCAGCAGTTCCTGGGGATGCCGCTGCAGGGTGCCTACTGGATCACTCGGTAACACTGAAAATGTGGGAGGGGGCTTGTCCCCTCCCACAATTGGATTTTCATCGACTTCAAGACCGTGGAGCCACATGACCACTCAAACCCTCGACCTCGCCAGCGCCACCCAGGGCTATCGCCGCTTGCTGGCGCGGCGTGCCTGGCTGCTGGGGCTGCTCGGCGCAGCGCTGGTCTGCGCCATTCTGGTGGACCTCGCCAGCGGCCCGTCGGGCATGGGCCTGCTGGCCTTGCTTGACGGCATCCTGCACCCGTCCCACCTGAGCGCCACCGACCAGGTGATCATCTGGAACGTGCGCCTGCCCTACGCGTTGATGGCCGTGCTGGTGGGCTGCGCGCTGTCGCTGGCGGGGGCCGAGATGCAGGCGATCCTCAATAACCCGCTGGCCAGCCCGTTTACTTTGGGCGTGTCGTCGGCGGCGGCGTTGGGCGCGTCCCTGGTGATTGTGTTTCCGGTGACCACGCTGTGGGTGTCGGCCAACACGGCGATTTCGATCTCGGCGTTTGTCTTCGCCGCCGCCTCGGTGTTTTTGCTGCAAGCCATGTCGCGCCTGCGCGGCGCCGGGGTGGAAAGCCTGGTGCTGTTCGGTATCGCGCTGGTGTTCAGTTGCAATGCGGTGGTGGCCTTGCTGCAACTGGTGGCTACCGAAGACGTGCTGCAACAACTGGTGTTCTGGACCCTGGGCAGCGTGACCCGCGCCAACTGGGACAAGCTCGGCATCCTGGCCCTGGTGGTCGCAGTGGTGCTGCCGTTTTCCTTCGCCGCCGCGCCGCGCCTGACCCTGCTGCGCATGGGCGAAGACCGCGCACAAAGCTTCGGCGTAGACGTCAAGCGCCTGCGGTTTTTCTCGTTGCTGCGCATCAGCCTGTTGTCAGCCACCGCCGTTGCCTTTGTAGGCACCATCGGATTTATCGGCCTGGTCGGTCCGCATATCGCGCGGATTCTGGTGGGTGAAGACCAACGCTTCCTGCTGCCGGCCAGTGCCTTGACCGGCGCGTTGCTGCTGGCGCTGTCGTCGATCGCCAGCAAACTGATCATGCCCGGCGTGATCGTGCCGGTGGGCATCGTCACCGCGCTGGTGGGCGTGCCGATTTTTGTACTGTTGGTGTTCAAGCGCGGGAGGCAGTTATGAGTAACGGGTTGTCGATACACCACGCCAACGTCAGCTATGGGCGAAAGCAGATCGTGCACGACCTGAGCTTGCAGACCCTGCCCCATGGCAGCGTGACCGCCTTGATCGGCCCCAACGGCGCGGGCAAATCCACCTTGCTGCGTGCCGTGGCCGGGCTGGAAAAGATGCAAGGCGTTGTGCGATTGGGCGACCTCGACCTGTCGGCCATGTCCGTCGGCGAGCGTGCCCGACGCGTGACTTACATGCCGCAAAACCTGCCCCCGGGCCTGAGCCTCAGCGTGATGGAAAGCGTGATCGCCGCCTTGCGCGTTGCCCATGTAGAAGGCGTTCCCCTGTCCAGCGAGGCTTGCCTGCGCGAAGCCTTCGAGGCCTTGCAGCGCATTGGCATCGCGCATTTGGCCGATCAACTGCTGAGCACGCTTTCAGGGGGCCAGCGCCAGTTGGTCAGCCTCGCCCAACTGATCGCGCGCCGCCCGCAGGTGATGCTGCTGGACGAGCCCACCAGCGCCCTTGACCTCAATTACCAGCTCAAAGTCATGGAATGCGTGCGCGGCCTGGTACGCGAACACCACCTGATTGCGGTGGTGGTGCTGCATGACATCAACCTCGCCGCGCGTTTTGCCGACCATATCGCCGTGCTGCGCCACGGGCGGTTGTATGCCAGCGGGGCGGCGGATGACGTACTCGACCCGCTGTTGTTTGCCGAGGTGTATCGCGTTCGCGCGCGCATCGAGCGGTGTTCGCAGCAGTCGTTGCAGGTGTTGGTGGATGGGCCGGTGTGAAAGCCTTCTAAGGTTAGGCGTAAATGTTTCATTGAATTTTCGTACAGCGAACATTACCTATACCTACAGGCATTCGCTGATTTGGAGAGCTTCATGATCGACCTGTATTACTGGACTACCCCCAACGGTCACAAAGTATCGCTGTTCCTGGAAGAAGCCGGCCTGCCCTACGCGGTGCACCCGATCAACATCGGCCAGGGCGACCAGTTCAAGCCGGAGTTCCTGAAGATCGCTCCCAATAACCGCATTCCGGCCATCGTCGACCAGAACCCGACCGACGGCGGCGCGCCAATTTCGCTGTTTGAATCCGGCGCCATCCTGCTTTACCTCGCGGAAAAAACCGGCCAGTTCATTCCAAAAGACCTGCGCGGTCGCCAGGAAGCGTTGCAATGGCTGTTCTGGCAAATGGGCGGGCTGGGGCCGATGGCCGGGCAGAATCACCACTTCAGCCAGTTCGCCCCGGAGAAGATTCCCTATGCGATCAAGCGCTACGTAGATGAAACCGCGCGCCTCTATGGGGTGCTGGACCGCCGCCTGGCAGACCGCGCGTTCGTCGCGGGCGAGGACTACAGCATTGCCGACATGGCCATCTACCCGTGGATTGTTTCCCACAAGTGGCAGAGCCAGCGTCTGGAGGACTTCCCGCACGTGCACCGCTGGTTCAACAGCATCAAGGAGCGCCCTGCGACAGTTCGGGCGTATGAACTGGTGCAGAAAGTGAATCCGCCAAAGTCCTGATCTGAGGTTGTATGAGGTCAAAATGTGGGAGGGGCGGTGCGACGATTCGACTTGCCCCCTCCCACATTTGATTTGTACAAGACTCAAGATCTAATGCTTTCCCCAAACTCCTGCTTGCGTGGTTTCGCCGCGCTCACTAACGTAGCGCCTTTACTGACGCTACCCCCCGCAGGAGCTTTGCCATGGCCTCGCCAGCCCTCTCACATTTTCTTCCCCGGTTCGGCGTTGCCGCGGCAGTGGCCAGTGCATTAAGCCTGGCCGGTTGCCAGCTCCAGAGCACCCAGGACACCCTGCCGCCGGTTGCCGGCGTGCAGCCGATCAAAGGCCTGGCACAGAATGTGTCGGTACGCCGCAATGCCCAGGGTATGCCGCTGATCGAAAGCAACACCTTCCACGACGCGCTGTTCAGCCTCGGCTACGTGCACGCCAGCGACCGCATCACCCAGATGGTCACCTTGCGCCTGCTGGCCCAGGGCCGTCTGGCGGAAATGTCCGGGCCCGAGGTGCTGGATGTCGACCGTTTCATGCGGGCGGTCAACCTGAAAAAAAGCGCCGGCGAGCTGTACAACGCCTCGTCGCCACGCCTCAAGCGCTTCTTTGAAGTGTATGCGCGTGGCGTCAACGCCTACCTGTTCCGCTACCGCGACAAGCTGCCGCCGGACCTGGCCCAGACCGGCTACAAGCCCGAGTACTGGAAGCCGGAAGATTCGGCGCTGTTGTTCTGCCTGCTGAATTTCAGCGAGTCGGCCAACCTGCAGGAAGAGATTTCGTCACTGGTGCTGGCGCAAAAGGTCGGTATCGACAAACTCGCCTGGCTCACGCCGAGCGCGCCGGATGAGCCAATCCCCTTGGCCGAAGCCGAGAAACTCAAGGGCGTGAACCTCGGCCAGATCACCGGCCTGGCCGGTCTGGACGCGGTCGGCCAGCAACTGAGCAGCCTCAACGCGCTGGCAGTGACCACCTCAAGCAACTGGGCCATCGGCCCGCAGCGCAGCCGCAGCGGCAAGAGCCTGCTGGCAGGCGACCTCGCCGCCCAGCCGCAAGCCCCGTCGCCGTGGAGCTACGTGCAGATTCGCGCGCCCAAATACCAGGCCGCCGGCGCCTCGATTGCCGGCCTGCCGACCCTGTTGTCCGGCTTCAACGGCAAGGTCGCGTGGAGCATGAGCACGGTCAAGGGCGACACCCAAGACCTGTTCCTGGAGAAGGTCAAACGCCAAGGCAACGCGTTGTACTACGAGAACAACGGCAAATGGCTACCGGCTGGCGTGCGTAACGAAACCTTCTTCGTCAAAGGCCAACGTTCGATTCGCGAAGTGGTGTACGAAACCCGTCACGGCGCCCTGCTCAACAGCAGCCAGGCGCTCACCACGGGGTTGGGCCTGGCCCTGCAAACCGCCGATTTCAAGGACGACAAGAGCCTGGACGCGTTCTTCGACCTGTCCCGCGCGCAAAACGCCGGCAAGGCCTCGGACGCGACCCGCAATATCCGCGCGATTGCCCTGAACATGATCTTCGCCGACGCCAGCAGCATCGGCTGGCAGGTCACCGGCCGCTTCCCCAACCGGCGCGAAGGCGAAGGCCTGCTGCCCTCGCCAGGCTGGGACACGCGCTTTGACTGGGACGGCTACGCCGACGCGATGCTGCACCCCTACGACCAGGACCCGGCCAAGGGCTGGATCGGCACCGCCAACCAGCGCACCGCGCCACGCGGCTACGGCATGCAGTTGTCCAACTCCTGGGACGCGCCGGAGCGCAGCGAGCGCCTGGCGCAACTGGCGAATGCCGGCAAGCATGACAGCCGCAGCCTGATCGCCATGCAGTACGACCAGACCACCACCTTCGCCGCCAAGCTCAAGACCATGTTCCAGGCGCCGGGCATGGCCCAGCCGCTGAAACAGGCGATTGACGCGTTGCCGGCCGCCGACCAGGCCAAGGCCCGCGAAGCTCTCAGCCGCTTGATGGCCTTCGACGGTCGCCTTTCGGCCACCTCTGCCGATGCCGCACTCTACGAGCTGTTCCTGCAGGCAAGCACCCAGCAGATCTTCCTCGACGAACTGGGCCCGGAAACCAGCGCCAGCTGGAAGGCCTTTGTCAGCAACGCCAGCCTGTCCTACGCCGCCCAGGCCGACCACTTGCTGGGCCGCGAAGACAGCCCGTTCTGGGACGACGTGCGCACGCCGCAAAAAGAAGACAAACCGGCGATCCTCGCCCGCAGCCTGGCCGCCGCCATCAGCGCCGGCGACAACCAGCTCGGCGCCGATCACAAGGCCTGGCAGTGGGGCAAGCTGCACAGCACCACTTGGAAAAACACCAATGGCCAAGTGATTCGCGGCCCACTGGCGTCCGGCGGTGACCACAACACCTTGAACCCGGCGCCGTACAGCTGGGGCCAGGACTTCAACACCACGCAAGTGCCGGCGCTGCGCATGATCATCGACTTCGGCCAGGTGGAACCGATGATGGGCCAGGGTGGCACCGGCCAGTCCGGCAACCCGGCCAGCCCGAACTATGCCAATGGCATCGACCCGTCGCTGAAGGCGCAATACCTGAGCTTCCCGATGCAGCCGCAGAACTTCGAGAAGGTGTATGGCAAGGCGAGGTTGACCCTGACCCCCGGTAAATAACTGAAGAAACCGGAAACAAATGTGGGAGGGGCGGTGCGACGATTCGACTTGCCCCCGATAGCAGTGGTTCAGTCAACACATCAGTGACTGACACACCGCCATCGGGGGCAAGCGCCCTCCCACATTTTGCCTGCATACATTCAGATAGAACTTCTGCGCTCGGCCCCTCCTCATAAGTACAAGCCCACCTCCCCGGTCACCCCATGGACCTCGTCATCGCCCGGCCCGAAGGCCTCTACTGCCCCGCCGGGGATTTCTACATCGACCCCTGGCGCCCGGTGGAACGTTCGGTCATCACCCATGCCCACGGCGATCACGCCCGCACCGGCAACCAGCATTACCTGGCCGCCGCCCCCGGCGAAGGCATCCTGCGCTCGCGCCTGGGCCAGGACATCAACCTGCAAACCCTGGCCTATGGCGAAAAGCTCGTCCACCACGGCGTGACCCTGAGTTTCCACCCCGCCGGGCATGTGCTCGGTTCGGCTCAGGTGCGCCTGGAATATCAAGGCGAAGTCTGGGTCGCCTCCGGCGACTACAAGGTCGAACCGGACGGCACCTGCGCGCCCTTCGAACCGGTGCGTTGCCACACCTTCATTACCGAATCCACCTTCGGCCTGCCGATCTATCGCTGGCAGCCCCAGGCGCAAATCTTCGCCGGGATCAACGACTGGTGGCAGGCAAATATCGCTGCCGGCAAAGCCAGCGTGTTGTTCTGTTATTCGTTCGGCAAAGCCCAGCGCATCCTGCATGGCATCGACGCCAGCATCGGCCCGATCCTCAGCCACGGTGCCGTCGAGCCGCTGAACCGGGTGTACCGCGAGGCCGGCATCTACATCCCCGAGACCCTCTACGCCGGCGACTTCAACAAGACCGACCCGCTGCTGCGCCAGGCCCTGATCATCGCCCCGCCGTCCGCCGGCGGCAGCAGCTGGATCAAACGTTTCGGCGACTACAGCGATGCCTTCGCCAGCGGCTGGATGCGCCTGCGCGGCACCCGCCGGCGGCGCGGCGTGGACCGGGGGTTTGTGCTCTCGGACCACGCTGACTGGCCCGGGCTGCTGTGGGCCATCGAACAGACCGGCGCCGAACGGGTGATGGTCACC
Organism: Pseudomonas sp. AC463; assembly: GCF_979253585.1. Lineage (NCBI taxonomy): Bacteria > Pseudomonadati > Pseudomonadota > Gammaproteobacteria > Pseudomonadales > Pseudomonadaceae > Pseudomonas > Pseudomonas sp. AC463. The sequence continues at coordinate 12,290 of NZ_CEEDDZ010000016.1, forward strand.
CACGGGTCTGTCGGCGTATTGGTGCGCCACTTGCGGGAAAAAGGCCTGGATGCCCAAGGCTTCACCACCGAATACGGCGATGACGAAGAAGAGGCCACAGCATGAAAGCCTTCGCCGAGCTGTACGCCAACCTCGACGCCACCACCTCCAGCAATGCCAAGCTGGCAGCCCTGCAAAGCTATTTTCAGCAGGCCCCGGCCGACGATGCAGCGTGGGCGGTGTACTTTCTGTCCGGCGGCAGGCCTCGGCAACTGGTACCGACGCGTCTGCTACGGGACATGGCCACCGAGGCCTCGGGTATAGAGCCGTGGCTGTTCGAGGAGAGCTACCAGTCGGTGGGTGATCTGGCCGAAACCATTTCCCTGCTGTTACCCGAATCGTGCTACACCTCCGAAGACGGCCTGGCGGTGTGGCTGGAGGATAAACTCTTGCCGCTGCGTGGCCTGCCGCCTCTGGAGCTGGCCGAACGCCTGCCGGCGTTATGGGCGCAACTCGATCAACCGAGCCTGATGGTGTGCATCAAGCTGATCACCGGCAGCTTTCGCGTCGGCGTGTCCAAATTGCTGGTCACCCGCGCATTGGCCGCGATGGCAGATCTGGACAGCAAACGCGTGGCGCAACGGCTGGTGGGCTACACCGACCTGTCCAACCGGCCGACAGCCGAAGGCTACCGCAAGCTGATCGCCGCCGAATCATCCGACGAGCATGCGCAACGCGGCGGGCAGCCCTATCCGTTTTTTCTCGCCCACGGCTTGTCGCAACCCGTGGAGCAATTCGACGCGCTGCTCGGCTCCCCTGCCGACTGGCAGGTGGAATGGAAGTGGGATGGCATTCGCGCGCAACTGGTCAAGCGTGATGGCCGGTTGTGGATCTGGTCGCGTGGCGAGGAACTGGTGACCGAGCGTTTCCCTGAACTCCACAGCCTGGCCAGCGGCCTGCCCGACGGCACGGTGATCGACGGCGAAATCGTGGTGTGGAAAGACGCGGTGCAACCTTTCGCCCTGCTGCAACAGCGCATTGGTCGCAAAACCCTCGGCAAGAAAATCCTCGAGGATGCGCCCGTCGCCGTGCTGGCCTACGACCTGCTGGAATACCATGGCGACGACTGGCGCAACCACCCGCAAGCCGAACGCCGGGCCCGGCTCGAACACGTGATCGCCCAGTGCAATCAACCCGTGCTGCTGCCCTCGCCGGTGCTGACCGGCGCCACCTGGCAGGAACTGGCGCAGCAACGCGAAGCCTCTCGCAGCCTCGGCGTGGAAGGCATGATGCTGAAAAATCGCCAAGGCCTTTACGGCGTCGGCCGCACCAAAGACATGGGCCTGTGGTGGAAGTGGAAAGTCGACCCGTTCAGCGTCGACGCGGTGTTGATCTACGCCCAGCGCGGCCATGGTCGCCGCGCGAGCCTTTACAGCGACTACACTTTCGCCGTGTGGGACGGCCCGCCCGGCACGCAACGCACACTGGTGCCGTTCGCCAAGGCCTATTCAGGCCTGACCGACGCGGAGATGCGCAAGGTCGACGCCATCGTGCGCAAGACCACCGTGGAAAAATTCGGCCCAGTCAGCAGTGTGACGCCGAGCCTGGTGTTTGAGTTGGGGTTTGAAGGCATTGCCCTGTCCAAGCGCCACAAAAGCGGGATTGCGGTGCGGTTTCCGAGGATGTTGCGTTGGCGGCAGGATAAGGCAGTGGATGAAGCCGACAACCTGGCCACCCTGCAAGACCTCCTGACCTGACATAAATCTACTGTGGGAGGGGCGGTGCGACGATTCGACTTGCCCCCGATGGCGGTGGGTCAGCAGACACATGTTTCACTGAAACACTGTCATCGGGGGCAAGCCCCCTCCCATATTTGAATCTCGGATGATCTGAAATGGTGCGCTGTTTTTTCAGCGCCCAATTTCGGGCATCTCCTACACTCAGATTTCCCTCGTCTCACCTTTTAAAACGCTCATTCGGAACTATGGTGCAGAAATTGCTACTTGTGATCCGTCTGACACCGTTCAGTAACAGTCCTAAATGCGCCACAAGCGCTTATCTTGCTTTCCAGGGATTAAATAATGAAAAAAGCATTGCTGACCCTTTCTGCACTGGCTCTGTGCATGGCCGCTGGTGTAGCCACGGCCAAGGAATACAAGGAATTGCGTTTTGGTGTCGATCCGTCCTACGCGCCGTTTGAATCCAAAGCGGCCGACGGCAGCCTGGTAGGCTTCGATATCGACCTGGGCAATGCGATCTGCGCCGAGCTGAAAGTGAAGTGCAAGTGGGTCGAAAGCGACTTTGACGGCATGATTCCGGGCCTCAAGGCCAACAAGTTCGACGGCGTGATTTCGTCGATGACCGTTACCGACGCGCGCATGAAAGCCATCGACTTCTCCAACGAGCTGTTCTCCGGCCCAACCTCGCTGGTGTTCAAAAAAGGCGCCGGGTTCTCCACGCCTGAGTCCCTCAAAGGCAAATCCGTGGGCTACGAGCAAGGCACCATCCAGGAAGCCTACGCCAAGGCCGTGCTGGACAAGGCCGGTGTGACCACCAAGGCCTACGCCAACCAGGACCAGGTTTACGCCGACCTGACCTCGGGCCGCCTCGACGCGTCCGTGCAAGACATGCTGCAAGCCGAACTGGGCTTCCTGAAGTCGCCAGCCGGTGCCGGTTACGAAGTCAGCGCTGCCATCGACGACCCTTTGCTGCCGTCGAAAACGGCGGTCGGTATCAAAAAAGGTAACACTGAACTGAAGGCCCTTTTGGATAAAGGTATCAAAGCGTTACACGATGATGGCACCTACGCCACCATCCAGAAGAAACACTTTGGCGATCTGAACCTGTACAGCGGCAAGTAATGCCCGAAGCGCCCTTCTCTTGAAGGGCGCTTTTCCATCGCCATAGGTCTCGATTTATGTTCGAAGAATTGTTGCAAACCCTCGGGTTGAGCGCGCTCAGCTTGAAGGGTTTCGGCCCGCTGTTGCTGCAAGGCACCTGGATGACCATCAAGTTGTCGGTGCTGTCCCTGGCCGTCAGCGTGTTGCTGGGCCTGCTCGGCGCCAGCGCCAAACTCTCCAGCCTGCCCTTCCTGCGTATCCCCGCCCAGCTCTACACCACGTTGATTCGTGGGGTACCCGACCTGGTGCTGATGCTGCTGATTTTCTACAGCCTGCAAACCTGGCTCACCGGCCTTACCGACTTTATGGAATGGGAATACATCGAGATCGACCCATTCAGCGCCGGGGTGATCACCCTGGGCTTTATCTACGGTGCGTATTTCACCGAGACGTTTCGCGGCGCGATCCTCGCCGTGCCTCGTGGCCAGCTGGAAGCCGCCACCGCCTATGGGCTCAAGCGCGGCCAGCGGTTTCGCTACGTGACCTTCCCGCAGATGATGCGCTTTGCCCTGCCGGGCATCGGCAACAACTGGATGGTGATGCTCAAGGCCACCGCGCTGGTGTCGATCATCGGCCTGGCGGATCTGGTCAAGGCCGCCCAGGACGCTGGCAAGAGCACCTACCAACTGTTCTATTTCTTGGTGCTCGCCGCGCTGATCTACCTGTTGATCACCAGCGCGTCCAACTTTGTCCTGCGCCGTCTTGAACGTCGCTACTCCGCAGGCTCCCGGGAGGCAGTGCGATGATCGAACTCTTGCAGGAATACTGGCGCCCCTTCCTTTATAGCGACGGCCAGCACATCACCGGCCTGGCCATGACCATGTGGCTGCTCAGCGCCGCCCTGGTGATCGGCTTTCTGGTGTCGATCCCGCTGTCCATCGCGCGGGTCTCACGTAACCGCCTGGTGCGTTGGCCGGTGCAGTTCTACACCTACCTGTTTCGCGGCACGCCGCTCTATATCCAGCTGCTGATCTGCTACACCGGCATCTACAGCATCGCCGCCGTGCGCGAGCAACCGCTGCTGGACGCGTTCTTTCGCGACGCGATGAATTGCACCATCCTCGCCTTCGCCCTCAACACCTGCGCCTACACCACGGAGATTTTCGCCGGCTCGATCCGCAGCATGGCCCACGGCGAAGTCGAGGCGGCCAAGGCTTACGGCCTCAGCGGCTGGAAGCTCTACGCCTATGTGATCATGCCGTCGGCGTTGCGCCGCTCGCTGCCGTACTACAGCAACGAAGTGATCCTGATGCTGCACTCGACCACCGTGGCGTTTACCGCGACGATCCCGGACATCCTCAAAGTCGCGCGGGATGCCAACTCGGCCACCTTCATGACCTTTCAATCATTCGGCATTGCCGCGCTGATCTACCTGACCGTGACCTTTGCCCTGGTCGGTCTGTTTCGGCTGGCAGAGCGCCGCTGGCTGGCCTTTCTCGGGCCGAGCCATTAAGGAGCCTTCATGCGTCATCAGGTAGATGAACTGATCGCGCCCGTGCCAGGAACGGCGCGGCAGATCCACAGTTTCCACTTCGGCCCGCAGCAGGCCGCAGGCAAGGTCTACATTCAGTCGTCGCTGCACGCCGATGAGCTGCCGGGCATGCTGGTGGCCTGGCACTTGAAGGTGCGCCTGGCCGAGTTGGCCGCCGCCGGGCGGCTGTTGAGCGAGGTTGTGCTGGTGCCCATCGCCAACCCGGTGGGCCTGGAACAGGTGTTGATGGATATCCCGCTGGGCCGTTACGAGCTGGAAAGCGGGCAGAACTTCAATCGCCTGTTTGTCGACCTCAGTGAAGCCGTCGGCAACCAGGTCGAGGAATTGCTCGGCGACGACCCCCAGCGAAACGTCGAGTTGATACGTGCCGCGCTGTCCGCTGCCCTCGCTGGGCAACGCGCCGAGACCCAACTGCAATCCCAGCGTCTGGTGCTGCAACGCCTGGCCTGCGACGCCGACATGGTGCTGGACCTGCATTGCGACTTCGAAGCCGTAGCGCACCTGTACACCACACCTGAGGCCTGGCCGCAGGTGGAACCGTTGGCGCGCTATATCGGTTCGGAAGCCAACTTGCTGGCCACCGACTCCGGCGGGCAGTCCTTCGATGAGTGTTTCACCCTGGTCTGGTGGCAATTGCAGCAACGGTTTGCCGGGCGCTTTCCGATCCCCATGGGCAGCTTCTCGGTGACCGTCGAGTTGCGCGGCCAGGGCGACGTCAATCATGGCCTCGCCGCCCTCGATTGCCAGGCGATCATCGACTATTTGATTCACTTCGGCGCCATCAGCGGCGAAGCGTCGCCCCTGCCCGACCTGCCCTACCCGGCCACCCCGCTGGCGGGCGTGGAACCGGTGGCGACGCCGGTCGGCGGCCTGCTGGTGTTCACAGCGCTGCCCGGTGAATACCTGGAAGCCGGCCAGCTGATCGCCGAAATCATCGACCCCATTACCGACCGCGTAACGCCTGTGCACTGCCGGAAGGCCGGCCTGCTTTACGCCCGTTCGCTACGCCGCATGGCCACTGCCGGGATGGTCATCGGCCATGTCGCAGGCCTTGATGCCTACCGTAGCGGCTACCTACTTTCGCCTTGAGGATGCACGCCCCATGTACAAATTGACCGTTGAAGGCCTGCATAAAAGCTATGGCGACAACCAGGTGCTCAAAGGTGTTTCGCTCAAGGCCAAGACCGGTGACGTGATCAGCCTGATCGGCGCCAGTGGCTCGGGCAAGAGCACCTTTTTGCGCTGCATCAACTTTCTCGAAACCCCCAACGACGGCGCGATGACCCTCGATGGCCAGCCGATCCGCATGGTCAGCGACCGCAATGGCATGCGCGTGGCCGACGATGCCGAACTGCAACGCCTGCGCACCCGGCTGGCGATGGTGTTCCAGCACTTCAACCTGTGGAGCCACATGAGCGTGCTGGAAAACATCACCATGGCCCCGCGCCGGGTGCTGGGCTGCAGCAAGAAGGACGCCGAAGACCGCGCCCGTCGCTACCTCGACAAAGTCGGCCTGCCGGCGCGCGTGGCCGATCAATACCCGGCGTTCCTGTCCGGCGGCCAGCAGCAACGGGTGGCCATCGCCCGCGCCCTGGCGATGGAGCCGGAGGTGATGCTGTTCGACGAACCCACCTCGGCCCTCGACCCGGAGCTGGTCGGCGAAGTGCTGAAGGTGATCCAGGGCCTGGCCGAAGAAGGCCGCACCATGATCATGGTGACCCACGAGATGAGCTTTGCGCGCAAGGTCTCGAGCCAGGTGCTGTTTCTGCACCAGGGCCTGGTGGAGGAGCAAGGCGCACCGGAGGATGTGTTGGGCAATCCGAAGAGCGAGCGCTTGCAGCAATTTTTGAGCGGCAATTTGAAGTAAACCTTTGCGCCGCCTGGAGGGTCTGTGGAATAGGCCCTCCAGAGCGTTCGCAGCCGCATGGCAAAACCCCTCGACTTCGCCAAAACGTGGTTTGCCGCCAAGGGCTGGAAGCCGTTCGCGTTCCAGAAAGAGGTGTGGGCGGCGGTGCGCGAGGGCCGGTCGGGCCTGCTGCATGCCAGCACCGGCGCGGGTAAAACCTATGCCTTGTGGTTTGCCGCGCTCAATCGGTTCGCTATCACTCGCCCGCCGGCCACCGGCAAACGCAAACCGCCCGCCGAGCCGCTGACCGTATTGTGGATCACGCCCATGCGCGCGCTGGCCGCCGACACCGCCCGCGCCCTCGAAGCCCCGCTGCAAGCCCTGCAGATTCCCTGGAGCGTCGGCTTGCGCACCGGCGACACCAGTAGCAGCGAACGCGCGCGCCAGACCCGTCGCCAGCCCACCGCGCTGGTCACCACCCCGGAAAGCCTGACCCTGATGCTCGCCCGCGCCGACAGCCAAGTCAGCCTCGCGCACCTGCGCATGGTGGTGGTGGATGAATGGCATGAATTGATCGGCAACAAACGCGGCGTGCAGCTGCAATTGGCGTTGGCGCGGCTGCGGCGTTGGCATCCGCATCTGATGGTGTGGGGCATTTCGGCGACCTTGGGTAACCAGTCCCACGCATTGGACGTTTTGGTCCCACAAGGCGGCGGGATCAACGTGCAGGGGCAGACGGCCAAACAACTGCTGGTCGACACCTTGCTGCCGCCGGTCGCCGAGCGCTTTCCCTGGGCCGGGCATATTGGCTTGAAGATGCTGCCGCAAGTGGTGGCCGAGGTGGAGTCCAGCCGCAGTTGCCTGGTGTTTACCAACACGCGCGCGCAGTCGGAGATCTGGTACCAGGCGCTGCTGGAGGCGCGTCCGGATTGGGCCGGGCTGATTGCCCTGCACCATGGCTCGCTGTCGCGGGAAACCCGCGATTGGGTCGAACGCGCCTTGAAAGACGGCCAGCTCAAGGCCGTGGTGTGTACCTCCAGCCTGGACCTGGGGGTGGATTTCCTGCCGGTGGAGCGCGTGTTGCAGATCGGTTCGGCCAAGGGCGTCGCGCGTCTGATGCAACGCGCCGGGCGCTCGGGGCATGCGCCGGGGCGGCCCTCGCGGGTGACCTTGGTGCCGACTCACAGCCTGGAGCTGGTGGAGGCGGCCGCAGCACAGGACGCCATAGCCCAGCGGCGCATCGAAGCGCGGCAATCGCCGCACAAGCCGTTGGATGTACTCGTACAGCATTTGGTCAGCATGGCCTTGGGCGGCGGTTTCACCCCCGAGGCGTTGCTGGCGGAAGTCCGTGGCGCCTGGGCCTATCGCGACCTTACCGACGCCGATTGGGCCTGGGCCCTGGGGTTTGTACGGCATGGCGGCCTGTCGCTCACCGCCTACCCGGATTACCGCCGCGTGGAGCCCGACGAACACGGCATCTGGCGCGTCCCCGACCCCCGCCTGGCGCGGCGCCATCGCATGAGCGTGGGCACCATCGTCAGCGACGCCAGCATCCAGTTGAAATTCTGGAGCAAAGGCGGTGGCGGCAAAAACCTGGGCAGTGTCGAAGAAGGTTTTATCGCGCGGCTCAAGCCGGGTGACGGCTTTTTGTTTGCCGGGCGTTTGCTGGAACTGGTGCGGGTGGAAAACATGACCGCCTATGTGCGCCGTAGCAGCGCCAAAAAAGCCGCCGTACCGCGCTGGAATGGCGGGCGCATGCCGCTTTCCAACGAGCTGGCCCAGGCGGTGGTCGAGCGCTTGGATGCGGCCGCGCACGGACAGTTCGACGGCCCGGAGATGCAGGCGGTGCAACCCCTGTTGCAGACGCAGTTACGCTGGTCGGGCTTGCCGACGCGCGAGCATTTGCTGGCCGAAGCGTTGAAATCCCGCGAGGGGTGGCACCTGTTTCTCTACCCGTTTACCGGGCGCCAGGTGCACCTGGGGCTGGCGAGCTTATTGGCGTGGCGAGTGAGCCGGGGTCAGCCGGTGACCTTCTCGATTGCCGTCAATGACTACGGGCTGGAGTTGCTGAGTGCTACGCCCGTGGACTGGCCGCAGCTGTTGAGCGAAGCGCTGCTGAGCCCTGAGCAATTGCTGGCGGACGTAGTGGCCAGCCTGAACGCCGGGGAACTCGCCCTGCGGCGCTTTCGCGAGATTGCGCGGATCGCCGGGCTGGTGTTTGCCGGCTACCCCGGCGCGCCCAAAAGCACGCGCCAGGTGCAGGCGTCCAGTGGGTTGTTCTTTGAGGTGTTCAAGCAATATGACCCGCAGAACCTGCTGCTGGCCCAGGCCGGGGAAGAAGTCCTGCGTGATGAGTTGGATATTCGCCGGCTGGAGGAGACGTTGCGTCACCTGTCGGCGCTGAAACTGGACCTGCATAGGATCGAACGGCCTACACCGCTGGCGCTCCCATTGCTGGTGGAGCGCATGCGCGAAAGCATGAGTTCGGAAAAACTCTCGGAGCGCATTGCGCGGATGGTCAAGGATCTGGAAAAAGTCGCGGACAACGGGAAGCGCTGATGCATTGCACACTGACGCTGGAAGGTGAAGAGCTGTGGTTGCTGGCGGACAAGGCCGTGTACTGGCCTGCTCGCCAGTGCCTGTTGATCGCCGATGCACATTTTGGCAAGGCTTCGGCGTATCGCAGCCTTGGGCAGCCGGTGCCGCAGGGCACCACCAGTGCCAACCTGCTGCGCCTTGAGCGGCTGATAACGGCGCTGCCGTGCGAACGGGTAATCTTTCTCGGGGACTTCCTGCACGGCCCCGGCTCCCATGCCAGCGGCACGCTGAGCGCCTTGCGAGCGTGGCGTGAGCGGTATTCGAGTATTGGCATGACCTTGATTCGCGGCAATCACGATAAACGCGCCGGCGACCCGCCTAAAGACCTGCGAATCGATGTGGTCGCGGAGCCGCTGCTGATCGGGCCTTTTGCCCTGCAACACGAACCGGATGCACACCCCAGCCACCACGTACTGGCGGGGCATGTGCACCCGGTGTATCACTTGCGCGGCAAAGGCCGGCAGCGTTTGCGCCTGCCGTGCTTCCAAATCGGTGCGCGCGTCAGCCTGCTGCCGGCGTTCGGCGCATTTACCGGCGGTTATGCAGTTGAGCAGAACACAGACTGCCGAATCTTCGTGGTCGGCGATCACGAGGTGTGGCCAGTACGGTGACTGGCCCGCCAGGCATCAGGCAACAGGCGCCGGTGGTGGCTCGTCTGGAAGGGTCGGCTCACCGGGCTCGGTAGGCTGGGGGTAATCCGGCTCGGGTTGGCCGGGGATGCCGCCCGCGTAGGCGGGGTCGGCCATCAGGGACCAGGCCAGAACGCCAATCTGGTTGGGTTCAAGCCGGGCAAGTTCAGCGCTGATTCGCGGGTCGATCTTCATAAAGTACTCCTCAAGCGTGGCCCGGCGCGTTTTGCACGCACCGGGGCAGTACACCCAATAGAGTCACTTTCCGCAGACTAATTCCCTCAGCGTGTAGGACCTTTCGATCAAGCGCGTGGGAGAGTGACGCCGCGCTGGCCCTGGTACTTGCCGGCGCGGTCTTTGTAGGACACTTCACAAGCTTCGTCGGACTGCAGGAACAGCATCTGTGCCACACCTTCGTTGGCGTAGATTTTCGCCGGCAAGGTGGTGGTGTTGGAGAACTCCAGGGTCACGTGACCTTCCCACTCCGGCTCGAGCGGCGTCACGTTGACGATAATGCCGCAGCGCGCGTAGGTGCTTTTACCCAGGCAGATGGTCAGTACGTCGCGGGGAATGCGGAAGAACTCCACGGTGCGCGCCAGGGCAAAGGAGTTTGGCGGAATGATGCACACATCACTTTTAACGTCGACGAAGCTTTTTTCGTCAAAGTTCTTCGGATCGACGATCGCCGAATTGATGTTGGTGAACACCTTGAATTCATCGGCGCAGCGCACGTCGTAGCCGTAGCTGGAAACCCCGTACGAAATCACCCGCTCGTCGCCTTCGCCACGAATCTGGCGCTCAACGAAGGGCTCGATCATGCCGTGCTCTTGCGCCATGCGGCGAATCCACTTGTCCGATTTGATGCTCATGGCGGGTGTCCTGAATAGCGAGGTGGAAAAATTCTGTTGGGCATCTTACCGGGGCTGGCGTTGGGGTTCAAAGGGCGTGCTGGATTTGTTGATGAACACCCCGATGAATGCACGCCCTCCTATAAGCCGCAGCCAGCGGGGCTGGGACCCAGGCCGCCGGCGCCGGCGACTGCAAATACCACCGCCAGTCACGAAAATAGAGAAACCTTCTGAAATACCATTGGCACGTTCCTGAAAAAGGGTTAAGGTGGCGCCACTGTGCTGCTTGTGTCACTGAGAATCTCTACACGATATGTTGAATTTCGATCCAACCATCTCCAAGAATTTTTCCTGCTCTTTGCACTCAGTCTCGGCCAGGGCTTTTCCTGAGTCGCAGTTAACTTTGTCCAAGGAGATACACCATGTCTAATCGCCAAACTGGTACCGTTAAGTGGTTCAACGATGAAAAAGGCTTCGGCTTCATCACTCCACAATCCGGTGACGACCTGTTCGTTCACTTCAAAGCTATCCAATCCGACGGCTTCAAAAGCCTGAAAGAAGGCCAACAGGTTTCTTTCATCGCTACCCGCGGTCAGAAAGGCATGCAAGCTGAAGAAGTTCAAGTTATCTAACTTGTACTGACTTAGTCGAAAAGACCCCGCCCTTAAAAGCGGGGTTTTTTTATGCCTGGGATTTGGCTCTACGCCGATGCAATGCCAGGCACAAAAAAAATGTGGGAGGGGGCTTGCCCCCGATTGCAGTGGGTCAGCCACGAATAAGCTGACTGATCCACCGCAATCGGGGGCAAGCCCCCTCCCACATTCAAGCATTCAAGTTGCGTCGCTTATTGGAACAACGACTCACTCGACAAGCCATTCTTCTCCAGGATCTCACGCAAGCGCTTGAGCCCTTCCACCTGGATCTGCCGCACCCGCTCACGGGTAAGGCCGATCTCCAAGCCTACGTCCTCCAGGGTACTGCTCTCATGGCCACGCAGGCCGAAGCGGCGAATCACCACCTCACGCTGCTTGTCCGTCAGCTCAGACAGCCACTGGTCAATGCTTTGGGAAAGATCATCGTCCTGCAACAGCTCACAGGGATCTGTAGGGCGATCATCCGTCAGGGTGTCCAGCAGGGTTTTATCCGAATCCGGACCCAGCGAGACATCGACCGAAGACACCCGCTCATTAAGACCAAGCATGCGCTTGACCTCCCCTACCGGTTTTTCCAGCAGGTTGGCGATTTCTTCGGGCGAAGGTTCATGATCGAGTTTTTGTGTCAGCTCACGCGCCGCCCGCAGGTAGACGTTGAGCTCCTTGACCACATGGATCGGCAGCCGGATCGTACGGGTCTGATTCATGATCGCCCGTTCGATGGTCTGGCGGATCCACCAGGTGGCATAGGTTGAAAAGCGGAAGCCCCGCTCAGGGTCGAACTTCTCCACTGCCCGGATCAAGCCCAGGTTGCCCTCCTCGATCAGGTCCAACAGGGACAGCCCACGATTGACGTAGCGTCGGGCGATTTTCACCACCAGGCGCAGGTTGCTTTCAATCATGCGCTTGCGCCCGGCCGGATCGCCCTTTTGCGACAAGCGCGCAAAATGGACTTCTTCTTCAGGGGTAAGCAGAGGGGAAAAGCCGATTTCATTGAGGTACAGCTGGGTCGCATCGAGCGCCCGCGTGTAATCAATGTATTTGTGTTGCTTTAACGCGGAGGAGTTCTTGGATTTGGTGCGAACTGAAGGTACAGCAGGTCCCTCATTCGACATCGATTCCGTAGCGATGCCGGTCTCCATAAGGAGAACCTCATCGTCGATGTCAAACTCCGGCGCTTCTTTACTGAGAGCCATTGTTATAGTCCTTTGGTGAGTTCGACCTCAAGCTCAAGCGACGCCTTTATCCTTGGCAACGCTGGAGCCTGTTCCTTCTACGTGAGGGAACAGGCTGTGCAACACATCAACGACGAGGCAGGAATTGCAGCGGATCTACAGGCTTCCCTTGACGGCGAATCTCAAAGTGCAGTTTCACCCGGTCTGTACCAGTTGACCCCATTTCGGCAATTGTCTGTCCGACTTTGACCTGCTGCCCCTCCCGAACCAACAGCCTGCGGTTGTGACCGTAAGCACTGACGTAGGTATCGCTGTGTTTGATGATGACCAGCTCGCCGTAGCCCCGTAAACCACTCCCGGCGTACACCACTGTCCCATCAGACGCAGCTAAAACAGGCTGTCCCAAATCCCCGGCGATATCAATGCCTTTATTCAAACTACCGTTTGAAGAGAATTTTCCAATCAGCACCCCGTTTGAAGGCCATCCCCAACCGGTCGGAGCAGGCCCTGCAGGCGGCAGCGGCGCGGGTGCCGGCTTGCTCGCAGGCGCTGGCGCTGCGGTGCCTGCAGGCCGGGTGATGATCGTGGTTTTGCTCGAAGACGAGGGCGAAGATCCGGTGTTTGTCACAACTGTCGTAGGCGCTGAACCGGTACGCCCGTCGAAGCGAATGGTCTGGCCAGGATGGATGGTGTAGGGCACAGGAATATTGTTACGAGCTGCAAGCGCCTTGTAATCCCAGCCATAACGGAAGGCGATCGAGAACATCGTATCGCCCTTGCGCACCACGTACTGGCCGGTGGTGACTGTCGGTTTTTGCGGTACCGCGCTGTTACGGTCAACCACCCGCGCACCGCTGCTCGGCGAGCTGGAGCAGCCCACCAACACGGAACTGAAGACAAGGCCAAGCACCAGTCGCTGAAAGCTTGTTTTACTCATACGCTGCGCAAGACCTGTGAGACTCACCCGCCGCTCCCTTTGTGGTGGCTGAACATGAACGCCTGTATCAGGCTTGAAATATGTCGCAAGTATAACTGGGCATTGGCTTTTTACCGGCACGCGAATGAAACGAAACATTCTTCGCGTTAAACACCACCGCCAATCATGTTGACTCGATAGACCCCGCCGTAAGACACATCCTCACCGGCAGAATTCAGTGCCCACAGATAAATGATCAGGCCAGCGGGCCGTTCAGCAGCGGTACGAAGCGAACAGCCCCCAGCACGTGCCGGGAGAAGCCGTCGTCCTCACGGATAATGAGCATCAATTGTTGCACTTCGCCGGAGCCCACCGGGATCACCAGGCGCCCGCCCGGGGCGAGTTGATCGAGCAATGCTTGCGGCACATCGGTGGCCACCGCCGTGACGATGATGCCGTTGTACGGCGCCAGCGCCGGCCAGCCTTCCCAGCCATCGCCCCAGCGGAACACCACGTTGCGCAGGTTCAGCTCCACCAGGCGTTCCTTGGCGCGGTCCTGCAGCACCTTGATGCGCTCGACCGAAAACACCCGCTCCACCAGCTGCGCCAGCACGGCGGTCTGGTAGCCGGAGCCGGTGCCGATCTCCAGCACCTTGTCCAACGGCCCCGCCGCCAGCAGCAGCTCGCTCATGCGCGCGACCATGTACGGCTGGGAGATGGTCTGGTTATGGCCGATGGGCAACGCCGTGTCTTCGTAGGCACGGTGGGCAAGGGCCTCATCGACAAACAGATGCCGCGGCGTGCGACGGATCACTTCCAGCACCTGGGCGTTGGACAGGCCCTCTTCATACAGGCGCTGGATCAACCGCTCGCGGGTACGCTGGGAGGTCATCCCGATACCGCGACGCAGCAGGTCGTCTTGTTCACGAGCCATCAGCGCAGGCCCTCCAGCCAACCATCGAGACCGCTGAAGGCGTCACTGAAGGTACGATCGAGTTGCAACGGGGTAATCGACACATAACCTTGCATCACCGCGTGAAAGTCCGTGCCCGGGCCGCCGTCTTCGGCGTCGCCCGCTGCAGCGATCCAATAGCCTTCCTTGCCACGCGGGTCGACCACCTTCAACGGCGGCTTCGCGCGGGCGCGATGGCCCAGGCGCGTAAGCTGGATGCCGCGAATGTGGTCGAGGGGCAAATTGGGAATATTGACGTTAAGCACCGTACGCGGCGGCAGCACCAGGGAGCCATGGGCCTCCACCAACTTGCGCGCGAAATACGCGGCGGTGGGCAGATTATCCAGTTGGCGCGAAGCGAAGGAAAACGCGAACGCGGTACGCCCCAGGAAGCGCCCTTCAAGGGCCGCCGCCACGGTACCGGAATACAGCACGTCATCGCCCAGGTTGGCGCCGAGGTTGATGCCCGACACCACCAGGTCCGGCTCCTGGTCCAGCAGGCTGTTGATGGCCAGGTGCACGCAGTCGGTGGGGGTACCGTTGACGCTGATAAAGCCATTGGCCAGGACCTGCGGGTGCAGCGGACGGTCGAGCGTCAGCGAACTGCTGGCGCCGCTCTTGTCCTGGTCGGGGGCGACCACCACGCACTCGGCATAATCTTCCAGCGCAGCATAGAGCGCGGCAAGGCCGGGTGCGGTGGCACCGTCATCGTTTGATATCAGAATACGCATGGGTTGTCCGTCTGCCCCACCGGCACCAGATCAACAAGCTCGCGCACCAAGACAGTGGCGAAGCATCCGGCCGGCAGGACGAATTCCAATTGCAGAATGTCCAGCGACGGATAATGCCACGTCAACCCGCCAATGGGCAGTCGCAGAATGCGACGTTCCTGGCTCATGCCGGCATTCACCAGCCAATCGCGCAGGTCGGCTTCACTGGCGGCGACGGCCTGCTCGAGTTCGTGGGTTGCACCCGTGGCCGGAGAGTCGCCCTCGCCCCACTGCGGGCCGGTGGGGTGCAGGTCGAGAATCGCCAGGCGTGGGTCGCTGCATTCAGCCTCCCCCGCCGGAAAAAAACTGCGGCTGTCGGTAAACGCCAGCAGGTCGCCGACCTGGGCGCGCTGCCAGGAACCATCGGCCACACGCGCCGCCAACACCTTGTTGAACAGATAGCTACGCGCGGTGGACAGCAGCCGCGAACGCACATTGCGCTGCTCCGGCAAGGCTTTGCGCGCGGCCCACTCACGCGCATCGACGACATTGCCGCCGTTGTGGCCGAAACGCTGGGCGCCGAAGTAGTTGGGAATGCCGTGCTGTGCAATCAGCTGCAACCGCGAGTCGATGGCGGCGGTATCACCGGCCAACTGCGTCAGGCGCAAGGTGAAACCATTGGCCGAATGCGCGCCACGTTGCAGCTTGCGTTTATGCCGGGCGGTCTTGAGGATCTTGAGCGTGTCGTTTTCCGCGCCGCTCATGTCCGGGTCGGCCTTGCCTGGCAGTTGCACGCTGAACCACTGACGGGTCAGCGCCTGGCGATCCTTGAGCCCGGCATAGCTGACGGTGCGCAACGGCACGCCGGCCGCCTTGGCGATGCGGCGCGCGGCTTCTTCGGTATTCAGGCCGCGCTTTTCCACCCACAGCCAGAGGTGCTCACCCTCGCCGGTCAGCGGGATATCGAGCACTTCGTCAACCTGGAAGTCCTCAGCCGTGGCCTTCAGTACCGCGCTGCCCAGGGCCTCGCCATAGGCCCGCGGGCCCAGCAGTTGCAGGTCATTCATGCGCGCAGCAACAAGGCGACGGAGTGCACCGCAATGCCCTCTTCACGACCGGTAAACCCGAGCTTTTCGGTGGTGGTGGCTTTCACGTTGACTTGATCCAATTCAATTTGCAGGTCTGCGGCAATCAGCGCGCGCATCGATTCGATATGGGGCGCCATTTTCGGCGCCTGGGCCACGATGGTGTTGTCGACATTGCCGACCTTCCAGCCCTTGGCGTGGATCAGGCCGACCACATGGCGCAGCAATACACGACTGTCCGCGCCCTTGAAGGTCGGGTCGGTGTCCGGAAAGTGCTTGCCGATATCACCCAGCGCGGCCGCGCCGAGCAAGGCATCGCTCAAGGCATGCAATACGACGTCGCCGTCGGAATGAGCGAGCAACCCATGGTGGTGTGCAATGCGCACGCCGCCCAGGGTGATGAAATCGCCTTCAGCGAAACGGTGCACATCGTAGCCGTGGCCAATACGCATAAAAAAACGCCCCGATTTAATTCAGGGCGTGATTCTACCTACTTTTGCCTCACATTAACCGAGCAAAGCACGACCATGGTGTCGCAAATGGTCTTCGATGAAGCTGGCGATAAAGAAGTAGCTGTGGTCATAGCCGGGCTGCAGGCGCAGTTCGAGCGGATGGTTGGCCGCCTTGGCCGCTTGCAGCAGGGCTTCGGGCTTGAGCTGCACGGCGAGGAAGTCGTCGCGGTCGCCCTGGTCCACCAGCAATGGCAGTTTTTCCGAGGCTTCGCTGATCAATACGCAGGCATCCCATTCGCGCCATTTGGCGCGTTCTTCGCCCAGGTAGCGGGAGAAGGCTTTCTGGCCCCACGGGCAATCCATCGGGTTGTTGATCGGCGAAAACGCCGACACCGACAGGTAGCGCCCCGGGTTGCGCAAGGCACACACCAGCGCGCCGTGGCCACCCATGGAGTGGCCGCTGATGCCGCGTTTGTCCGAAGCCGGGAAATGCGCCTCAACCAAAGCAGGCAATTCCTGCACCACGTAGTCATGCATCCGATAGTGCTTGGCCCAGGGTTCCTGCGTGGCATTCAGGTAGAAGCCGGCGCCCAGGCCAAAATCCCAGGCGTTGTCCGGATCACCCGGCACGCCAGGGCCACGCGGGCTGGTGTCCGGCGCCACGATGATCAACCCCAATTCTGCGGCCATGCGCTGGGCGCCGGCTTTTTGCATGAAGTTCTCATCGGTGCAGGTCAGCCCCGACAGCCAGTACAGCACCGGCAATTTGCCGCCCTGCTCCGCTTGTGGCGGCAGGTAGACGGCGAAGGTCATGTCGCAACCGAGCACATCGGAGTGATGTTTATAGCGTTTATGCCAGCCGCCGAAGCTTTTCTGGCACGACAGGTTTTCCAGACTCATGGCCGACCTCAGAAGTGGATGACGGTACGGATGCTCTTGCCTTCATGCATCAGGTCAAACGCTTTGTTGATATCTTCCAGGCCCATGGTGTGGGTGATGAAAGTATCCAGCGGGATCTCGCCGGTCTGGGCCATTTCCACGTAGCTTGGCAATTCGCTGCGGCCACGCACGCCACCGAACGCCGACCCGCGCCAGACGCGACCGGTGACCAGTTGGAAGGGGCGCGTGGCGATTTCCTGGCCGGCACCGGCAACGCCGATGATCACCGACTCGCCCCAGCCTTTGTGGCAGCACTCGAGGGCGGCGCGCATCAGTTGCACATTGCCGATGCATTCGAAGGAAAAGTCCACGCCGCCGTCGGTCAAGTCGACGATCACATCCTGGATCGGGCGGTCGTAGTCTTTCGGGTTGATGCAGTCGGTGGCGCCCAGTTGCTTGGCGATCTCGAACTTGGCCGGGTTGATGTCGATGGCGATGATGCGACCGGCCTTGGCCTTGACCGCACCAATAATGGCCGACAGGCCGATACCGCCGAGGCCGAAGATGGCCACGGTGTCGCCCGGTTTGACCTTGGCAGTGTTGATCACCGCACCGATACCGGTGGTGACGCCGCAACCCAGCAGGCAGACTTTTTCCAGCGGCGCTTCTTTAGGAATCTTGGCCACGGAAATTTCCGGCAACACGGTGTACTCGGAGAAGGTCGAGGTACCCATGTAGTGGAAAATCGGCTGGCCCTTGTAAGAGAAGCGCGTGGTGCCATCGGGCATCAGGCCTTTGCCTTGGGTGGCGCGGATGGCCTGGCACAGGTTGGTCTTGCCCGACAGGCAGAATTTGCACTTGCCGCATTCCGGGGTGTACAGCGGGATCACGTGGTCGCCGACGGCTACCGAGGTCACGCCCTCGCCAATGGCTTCAACCACGGCACCACCTTCGTGGCCGAGGATCGACGGGAAGATGCCTTCCGGGTCGGCGCCCGACAGCGTGTAAGCGTCGGTGTGGCACACGCCGGACGCGACCACGCGCAACAGCACTTCGCCAGCCTTGGGCATGGCGACATCCACTTCAACGATCTCGAGAGGCTTCTTGGCTTCGAAGGCTACAGCGGCGCGGGACTTGATCATCCGGGTTTCTCCAGGGAGTTAAAAACTGAGACGGTAAGTGTAAAACATGGCCAGCTGATTAATAATCCAGGCAAAAGCAAAACATTATTGCCATACGGGGATAATCACCATGCTGGAAAACCGCTGGGAAGGCATCGATGAGTTTGTCGCCGTGGCCGAATGCTGCCAATTCACCGCAGCGGCGGAGCGCCTCGGCGTGTCGTCATCGCATATCAGCCGCCAGGTGGCGCGGCTGGAAGAGCGCCTGCAAACCCGCCTGCTGTATCGCAGCACCCGGCGGGTCACGCTGACCGAGGCTGGCCAGACCTTCCTGCAACACTGCCAACGCCTGCAGGATGGGCGCGAAGAAGCCCTGCGTGCGGTGGGCGACCTGGCCAGCGAGCCTAAAGGCATGCTGCGCATGACCTGCGCGGTAGCCTATGGCGAGCGCTTTATCGTGCCGCTGGTGACGCGCTTCATGGCGCTGTATCCGCAATTGCGCGTGGATGTGGAACTGAGCAACCGCCAGCTCGACCTGGTGCACGAAGGCCTGGACCTGGCCATTCGCCTGGGGCGCCTGGCCGATTCGCGCATGGTCGCCACGCGCCTGGCGCCCAGGCGCATGTACCTGTGCGCGTCACCCTCCTACGTCGAACGGTACGGACGCCCACACAGCTTGTCGGAGCTGAGCCGCCATAACTGCCTGATCGGCAGTTCCGATATCTGGCAACTGGAACAGGACGGGCGAGAATTTTCCCAGCGCGTACAGGGCAATTGGCGCTGCAACAGTGGGCAAGCGGTGCTGGATGCAGCGCTCCAGGGCGTCGGCCTGTGTCAGTTACCGGACTACTACGTGCTGGAGCACCTGAACAGCGGTGCGCTGGTGTCCTTGCTGGAGGCGCACCAGCCACCAAACACTGCCGTGTGGGCGCTGTACCCGCAACAGCGCCACCTCTCACCCAAAGTGCGCAAGCTGGTGGAGTTCCTTAAACAGGGGCTAGCCCAAAACGCGGTCTACACCACCACATAACTAACGCCCGATCATCGCCCGCTTGCCTGCAAATACGCACAGTTCCCACGGCGACAAGGCAAGCAGATGAGCACCCAAGCCCCACAGATTCAGCGCACCAATCATTTTATCCACAAGGTCATGGCCGACTTCCCGGTGCCCGGCGAAATCGCCTGCCGCTTGATCCGCGAGCACACCCAGCTTTTTGGCAACGAAGAACCGGACCCGGACGACACCCTGCTGGTCACGATTGAATACAACACCGACAACCCCGATGCGCCCTTCACCGGCGCAATTGTGCAGTCCATGACCTTGACCGAGGCGATGATCACCAATGCCCCGATGGCCCCCGGCGGGCTGGTCAATATCACCGGGTTTTCCAAGACCGCGCCATATTTCACTATCGTCCCCGAGCTGCCGCGCCTGGTCGATAACCGCATCCCGGCGATGTTCAACGAGGAATTCATTGCCGCCAGCTGGATTCCCCCGCAGCGCTACGAAGCGATTTACCGGGTCAGCCACCCCCAGGTCTACGGGCCGGACACCCAGCTGGACATCCCGCCCCGGGCGTTTCGCAACGTCGTGCAGTCGAGCAATTTCGAACAGATTTACAACGACGCCATCACGGGTTTCTGGCGCAAGCACCAGGAAAACTATAAGGCGCTGATGCGCATGGCCTTTATCGAGGGTTACCTGAGCCAGTTGGATGAGCTGAGCCTGACCGATGAGGAGCGCAACCTGGCGGCGCGGGCGGCCGGCGTCGGTGCCGACAAAGACTTCAACGACCTGACGCTCGAAGAGCTGCAAGCGCCCTATGTTTGCGACCCAGGCATTTCCATGCGCCTGCTGCGCATCCATAACAGTGAAGCCACGGACATCCTCACCATCACCGACAACCAGAGCCGGATCACCCTGCTCTACATTCCCGGCAACTCGTCGCCGTTCCACGGTTTTCTCGACCCCGCATCCATGCGCACCTGGCTGGTGAAACTGGCCAAAAACGCCACATCGCGCAAAGCCCTGACCAACCATTTTGAACCCGACACGGTGGACTCCGGCTTGATCTACAGCGGCGTCGAGGAAGCCCTGGTGGGCATGACCGCGTTTCCTGGCGTCGCGCCAAAGTCCGGCTTTTTCAATAAGTTGCTGCCGGACGCCTACTGGGATCCGGAGCAATACATCAACCACCCAATGTACCCGGCACTCAACAGCAGCCCGTTCGACTACATGACCCGCCAGGTCAAGGCGCGCGTCGGCAAGCTGATGGCGAATACTATCGTTTCCCCCCTCGACACCCATAAAGCGGACACCCTCGACGCCCTGGAAAAGGTCTGCCTGCTGGCGATCCCCCTGGCACTGGCCATGCGCACGGCCATGCTGGCGGAATTCTGCTTTCTGACCCAGGGCATCACGCAAATGATGATCGGCGCCGACGACACGCTCAAAAGCAAAGGCAAGGGCGTAGAACGCATTATCTTCGGCGCCTTGAATGCCGTGCCGGTGATGATCCATGGCTTTCGCACCCGCATCACCACCCTGAGCACCCTGCGGTCACAGCTGGGCAAGGCTTCCCGCGAGGCCAATGGCAACATCAAGGTCAGCATTCTCGCCGACGTAACCAGCAGCTCGACGCCGACAGTAGACGAAGGTTGGTCGCTCTCCAAACTACCGCCGCCGAGTGGTTTGCAGACGGTGAAGATCAACGGCGAAACCTTCATGACCTACAACGCCCCCAATGAAAGCGGCTTTTTCGAACTGTTCATGAAGGATCCCGCAGCCCCCGAGAAAGTCCAGGCGGCAGGGCTTTACGCCATACAAAACACCGACCGGACATGGCGGCGGGCAGGGTTGAGCGGCGGCGGTGCGTTTCGCAATGGTTGGCAACGCATCTACCGTTTTTTTGGCGGCCCCGACCACTCGACGTTCTTCAGCGCCTATGAAATGCCGACGTCGTTGCGCGACACCCTGGCAGACATGATGAAAAGCGACAGCGCGTTTTCCAATGACTACGAGCCGCTCGGCACCCAGCAACAGCCGCTGCGGGATACGCGCAATCTGTTCTTTGAGAATAGAAACAAGCTGATCGTGGACTCGACGGCGTTCTTTGAAAACCTCGCACTATCACCCTTGCGGCCAGTACTGCCGTCCTTCAGCCTCAGCGAGTCACAGACCAGCATCATCCACAAGTTGTTCGGTGCCAGCGACGGCCTGGTACTGGGCGAAAGCCACGGCGCGCTGTCGAGCAAGGCCTTTTTGATCGAAAACATGCAGGAACTGGCGCGAGTGGGAGTCAAGCGGATTTATTTCGAGCATCTGCTGACGGACGTTCACATACCGCTGATCAAGGCGTTCTACCGCACAAGCACGGTGCGAATGCCAGAAGAATTGAAAGATTACCTGAGGGGCATCTACCCACCCCTGAGCAATCCTTATTACTCGTTTCAAAATATCCTGGTCAAAGCCAAGGAGGCCGGGATCAAGATCCAACCCATCGATTGCGTCGCCAGTTACATGCTCAAGGACCTGATCGACACCCACGGCACACTGCGCCAACGGATGATGAATTACTTCGCAACCAAGGTGATTCAGTGGGTGCAGACCACCAAGCGCCAACCGGGCAAGTGGGTCGCACTGGTGGGCAACAGCCATACCAACACCTACCGGGGCGTTCCCGGGCTGGCCGAGCTGACCGGCAGTATTGGTTTACGCGTAGAGGACGCTCGCGTCGGGCAGCGCCTGGGAATCGAAGCCGATTCGGGCATGACCGCCAGCATGGGGATCGGCAAGGGCAACGCCACAGTCCAGGCGAATTTCGTACTGCGGGTAGACACTGCCGCGCTGCGCAGACCTACGGCGCCACTCCCCGGCCCGTCCCGCAGCCTGGTGGTGAAAAACCCACAGACGCAGCTGACCCACCCGGGGCAGTTCCTACTGGTGGCGGCCACGCCTACTATGGCTGCGCAGATTCTGTACCGGTCGCGACGCGGCGATATCCTGACCATCACTGTCCGTCAGACCGAAACGCAGCTCTCGATCACCGTACCGGGCTGGTCAATCAATCAGACACTCTTCGACAGCCAGCAAGCACTGGTGGATGCCCTGAAAGCTAGAGCCGGCGTGGAGCAGGTATTCGACTGACTCAATGAGCCTGGCTGGCCCGCCGCTGACGCAGCCATTCAAGGTCCTCGGGGCGAGTGACCTTGATGTTGTCGGAACGGCCTTCGATCAGGCGCGGCGCGTGCCCGGCCCATTCCATGGCCGAGGCTTCGTCGGTGATGACCACGTCCGATACCAGGCTGTCGGCCAGGGCCTGATGCAGGGCGCCGAGGCGAAACATCTGCGGTGTGTAGGCCTGCCAGATCTCACTGCGGTCGACGGTTTCCACAACCCGGCCATACTTGTCGGCACGCTTGAGGGTGTCCCGCGCCGGCACGGCCAGCAGGCCGCCGACGGGATCGTTGGCGAGCTCAAACAGCAGTTTGTCGAGGTCGTCGCGGTTGAGGTTGGGGCGTGCCGCATCGTGCACCAGCACCCAGTCGTCATCGCTGGCACCCTGGCCGTGCAGGTACAACAGTGCGTTCAACACCGAACCCGAGCGCTCTGCACCGCCATCCACTCGCGTGATGCGTGGGTCGGCGGCACAAGCGAGGGTTGGCCAATAGGGGTCGTCGATAGCAACGCTGACCACCAGCCCCTTGAGGTCAGGGTGGTCGAGGAAACAGCCGAGGCTGTGTTCGAGAATAGTGCGCCCGCCCAGTTGCAGATATTGCTTGGGACGGTCCGCGGCCATACGGGCACCAACGCCCGCGGCAGGAATCACGGCCCAGAAGGCCGGTGACGAAAGACTCATTGGGCCAACTGGTAGAGGGTCTCGCCCTCCTTGACCATGCCCAACTCATGACGAGCCCGTTCTTCAACGGTCTCCGTACCTTTTTTCAACTCAAGCACTTCGGCATCGAGGACGCGGTTGCGCTCGAGCAGGCGTTCGTTTTCGGCGTGCTGGTCGGCAATTTGCTGGGTCAGGTCTTTTACCTGCGCAAAGCTGCCGTTACCCACCCATAGGCGGTACTGCAGGCCAGCCAGCAACAAGAGCAAGACGAGGAACAACCAATTGGGACTGCGCATCGAATATCGGGTATCCAGTGAAAAAAGACCGCCATGCAAAACTTTTGCAGCAACTGATAGCACGAAGCCTGGAAGACCCAGGCTTGTGCTTGATAGCCATCAGATTAGCGGCGAATTACACACTGTCGTGAGTTTTCCGACGCAATCCGCTGACTTTTTAACATTTACCAATCAGCCGCGAAACTCGCCGCGACCGTTGTACTTGGCTTTGCCGGCCAGTTGCTCTTCGATACGCAGCAATTGGTTGTACTTGGAAACGCGGTCGGAACGGCACAGGGAACCGGTCTTGATCTGGCCAGCCGAGGTGCCCACGGCCAGGTCGGCAATGGTCGAATCTTCGGTTTCGCCGGAGCGGTGCGAGATCACGGCAGTGTAGCCCGCCGCCTTGGCCATCTGGATGGCTTCCAGGGTTTCGGTCAGGGTGCCGATCTGGTTGAACTTGATCAGGATCGAGTTGGCGATCTTTTTGTCGATGCCTTCTTTCAGGATCTTGGTGTTGGTCACGAACAGGTCGTCGCCCACCAGCTGGACTTTCTCGCCGATCTTGTCGGTGAGGATTTTCCAGCCGTCCCAATCGGACTCGTCCAGGCCGTCTTCGATCGAGATGATCGGGTAGCGCTGGGTCAGGCCTTTCAGGTAGTCAGCGAAACCTTCGGAGTTGAACACCTGACCTTCGCCGGACAGGTTGTACTTGCCATCTTCGTAGAACTCGCTGGCCGCGCAGTCCAGGGCCAGGGTCACGTCGGTGCCCAGCTTGTAGCCAGCGTTGGCCACGGCTTCGGAGATCACTTTGAGTGCATCTTCGTTGGACGCCAGGTTTGGCGCGAAGCCACCTTCGTCACCGACCGCAGTGCTCAGGCCACGGGCCTTCAGCACAGCCTTGAGGTGATGGAAAATCTCGGTGCCCATGCGCAGGCCTTCGGAGAAGGTCTTGGCGCCAACCGGCTGCACCATGAATTCCTGGATGTCGACGTTGTTATCGGCGTGCTCGCCACCGTTGATGATGTTCATCATCGGCACCGGCATCGAGTACACACCCGGGGTGCCGTTCAGGTTGGCGATGTGGGCGTACAGCGGCAGGTCCTGGTCCTGTGCGGCGGCCTTGGCAGCGGCCAGGGACACGGCGAGGATGGCGTTGGCGCCCAGGCTGCCTTTGTTTTCGGTGCCGTCGAGCTTGATCATCGCGTGGTCCAGGGCTTTCTGGTCCAGCGGGTCCTTGCCCAGCAACAGGTCACGGATCGGGCCGTTGATGTTGGCTACAGCCTTGAGTACACCCTTGCCCAGGTAACGGCTCTTGTCGCCATCACGCAGTTCCAGCGCTTCGCGCGAACCGGTGGAAGCACCGGACGGCGCGCAGGCGCTGCCGATGATGCCGTTATCGAGAAGCACGTCGGCTTCGACGGTGGGGTTGCCACGGGAGTCGAGAACTTCACGACCTTTGATGTCGACGATTTTTGCCATTGTTGTAAACACTCCAAAGTTGACGAAAACGACGCAGCTGAAGGGAATCTTTTGACCGACCGCAAGGGTGGAACAACGGGGCAGGCTTGCAGGCGACAAGGCTCAGGCCCGCAGGCCTGAGCGTAAAGCGTGGGAAAGTCTACCGGAGAAACGACGCTTACGCGGTCTCTACCGTCGGAAAACTCTTGACCAGTTCGTCCAATTGCTTGAGCTGGGCCAGGAATAGCTCCAGTTTGTCCAGGCGCAGGGCGCATGGGCCGTCGCATTTGGCGTTGTCCGGGTCTGGGTGAGCTTCCAGGAAGAGGCCCGCCAGGGACTGGCTGATGCCGGCCTTGGCCAGGTCCAGCACCTGGGCACGGCGCCCGCCAGCGGAATCGGCGCGACCACCGGGCATTTGCAGCGCGTGGGTCACGTCGAAGAACACCGGGTATTCGAACTGTTTCATGATGCCGAAACCGAGCATGTCCACCACGAGGTTGTTGTAGCCGAAGCTTGAACCGCGCTCGCAGAGGATCAACTGGTCGTTACCCGCTTCCACGCACTTGCTCAGGATGTGTTTCATTTCCTGGGGCGCGAGGAACTGGGCTTTCTTGATATTGATCACAGCGCCGGTCTTGGCCATCGCAACGACCAGGTCGGTCTGGCGCGACAGGAAGGCCGGCAGCTGGATGATGTCGCACACCTCGGCGACCACGGCAGCCTGTTCAGGCTCGTGGACGTCGGTGATGATCGGCACGCCGAAGGCTTGCTTGATGTCCTGGAAGATCCGCATGCCTTCTTCAAGGCCCGGGCCGCGATAGGAGGTCACGGACGAACGGTTGGCCTTGTCGAAGCTGGCCTTGAACACGTAAGGGATACCGAGTTTCTCGGTGACCTTTACATACTCTTCACAGACCTGCATCGCCATGTCACGGCTTTCCAGTACGTTCATGCCGCCGAACAGCACCATGGGCTTGTCGTTGGCAATCTCGATGTCGCCTACGCGAATGATCTTCTGGGCCATCAGGGTTACGCCTTCTTCTGATGTTGCGTCAGTGCTGCTTTGACGAAACCGCTGAACAACGGGTGACCGTCGCGCGGCGTCGAGGTGAACTCCGGGTGGAACTGGCAAGCGACGAACCATGGATGATCCGGTGCCTCGACCACTTCAACCAGCGCGCCATCACCGGAGCGACCGGAGATTTTCAGGCCGGCCTCTTTGATTTGCGGCAGCAGGTTGTTGTTCACTTCGTAGCGGTGACGGTGACGCTCGACGATCACGTCCTTGCCGTAGCAGTCGTGAACCAGCGAGCCCGGCTCCAGCAGGCAGTCCTGTGCACCAAGGCGCATGGTGCCGCCCAGGTCGGAGCTTTCGGTGCGGGTTTCAACGGCGCCGGTGGCGTCTTCCCACTCGGTGATCAGGCCCACGACCGGGTGGCCGCTCTTGCTGTCGAACTCGGTGGAGTTGGCGTCTTTCCAGCCCAGCACGTTACGGGCGAACTCGATAACGGCCACTTGCATGCCCAGGCAGATGCCCAGGTATGGCACCTTGTTTTCACGAGCGTACTGCACGGCAGTGATCTTGCCTTCCACGCCACGCAGGCCGAAACCGCCTGGAACGAGGATCGCATCAACGCCTTCGAGCAGCGCGGTGCCCTGGTTCTCGATGTCTTCGGAATCGATGTAGCGCAGGTTGACCTTGGTACGGTTGCTGATACCGGCGTGGCTCATCGCTTCGATCAGCGACTTGTACGCGTCCAGCAGCTCCATGTACTTGCCGACCATGGCGATGGTGACTTCATGCTCTGGGTTGAGCTTGGCGTCGACCACGGCTTCCCACTCGGAGAGGTCCGCGCCGTTGCACTGCAGGCCGAAACGCTCGACCACAAAATCGTCCAGGCCTTGCGAATGCAGGATGCCCGGGATCTTGTAGATGGTGTCGGCGTCTTCCAGCGCGATTACCGCACGCTCTTCAACGTTGGTGAATTGCGCGATCTTGCGACGCGAGGAGATATCGATCGGGTGATCCGAGCGGCACACCAGCACGTCCGGCTGCAGGCCGATGGAACGCAGTTCCTTGACCGAGTGCTGGGTTGGCTTGGTTTTGGTTTCGCCGGCAGTGGCGATGTACGGCACCAAGGTCAGGTGCATCAGCATCGCGCGCTTGGCGCCGACTTCGAAACGCAACTGGCGGATGGCTTCGAGGAACGGTTGGGATTCGATGTCACCCACGGTGCCACCGATCTCGACCATCGCCACGTCGGCATCGCCTGCACCCTTGATGATGCGGCGCTTGATTTCGTCGGTGATGTGCGGGATCACCTGGATGGTTGCACCCAGGTAGTCACCACGGCGCTCTTTGCGCAGCACGTGCTCGTAGACACGGCCGGTGGTGAAGTTGTTGTTCTGGGTCATGGTCGTGCGGATGAACCGCTCGTAGTGGCCCAGGTCCAGGTCGGTTTCGGCGCCGTCGTGGGTGACGAACACTTCACCGTGCTGGAACGGGCTCATGGTGCCCGGGTCAACGTTGATGTACGGGTCCAGCTTGAGCATGGTGACTTTAAGCCCCCGCGCCTCCAGGATGGCCGCCAATGAAGCGGAGGCAATGCCTTTCCCCAATGAAGAAACAACACCGCCCGTGACGAATATGTAGCGCGTCATGAAAAACCCTAGAAGTCTGCGTTAAAGCGGTACGAGCCGCCGGGGAAAGCGAAGGAAGGCCGAAGCCCCCGATCACCTGCATTAATCACAGTGCACCTTTCAAAAAAACCGCCGCGTGGTGACAGACCAGCAATGAAACACCGGTACGTTGATCGCTACACATTTTTTGGAATCGCCCAGCAAAGACTGCTTGGTAATCGGCAACTGCTGCGATTCAGATGAATCCACAGAAGTTGTATCAAGAAGGGAGCGTAGTCTACCGGAAAGGCTCTATCAGCTCAAACCTTGATCGCAGGTCTGTGGCATCCAATGTAATTGCCAGCCCTGCGACGGCATCGGCCATAGCCCCGCAAGGCTTGGCACAGCCAGCAATTGCTCGCCCTGATAAAGCAGCGGCAATCTGCCACGGACGAAGCCCGGCACACCCCTTTCATTTAGCAGACGCTTCAAGTCACGCCGGCCGCGACCGGGCACTTCGATCATCTCGCCGCCTTGTCGATAACGGATCACCAGCGGGCCTCCAGGGGCCTTGCCGATAAATCTCAGCTGGCCGTTGCCAGGTAACTCTAGTGGGTTTTGCGGATCGGGCCAGCTCAAATCTGCGTCGGAAAATGTCGACCAACTGGAGGGCAACCACCAGATGCGATCGCCGCATCGGTGCAACTCACCATCGGCCAGGCGCCATAAGGGTTGTGCATCGGCCTTGGCATCCCGTAGGGAATGCCAACTGGCCCAGTGGTCGCTGTCGGGTAGACGGGTAAGCGGGTTCAGCCAGTGACGCAGGGCGTTGCGCTGGCGCGCGTCGGAAAGCTCGCGTAGTGGCGCAAGGGCCAAGGACGGCAAGGGCAACCAGGGAAAGGGCGAGGGTTGATCGGCGGCTGCGCGGTCGAGCAGTGCCAACTCATCCAGCAGGCCCTGGGCTTCGCTCAGGTGATCGGCGCTGCGGGCCAGGCTGGACAAGGCCTGTGGCCAGCGTTCGGCCAGCACTGGCAGCACGCGATGGCGCAGGTAATTGCGGGAGAAGCGTGGGTCGGCGTTGGAGGGGTCTTCAATCCATTTGAGCTGATGCTCTTGGGCGTAGACTTCCAGCTCAGCGCGCGAGGCATCCAGCAGCGGCCGCACCAAGTGCCCGCCCGCCAACGGACGCCGCGCAGGCATGGCCGCCAACCCGCGCACCCCGGCGCCACGCAGCAGGCGGAATAACAGGGTTTCGGCCTGGTCGTCACGATGCTGGCCGGTGAGCATCACCTCCCCTTCCCCGAGCACCTCGGCGAACGCCTGGTAACGCGCATCACGGGCGGCACGCTCAAGGCTTGCGCCCGGCTGGACTTGCACACGGATGACCTGCAAGGGCACGCCGAGACTGTCACAGATTGATTGGCAGTGTTCGGGCCAGGCATCAGCGGCCGTTTGCAGGCCGTGGTGAACATGCACAGCACGCAGAGGTGGAATATTTGCCAGAGAAGCGAGGAGATGCAGCAGGACGGTGGAATCGAGGCCGCCAGAAAAGGCGACATGCCAGGCCGGGGCGTTGCGCCACGGGGCGAGGGCTTGCAGGAGTTGGGCGGAAAGCACTGGTTTCATCAGATGTTACCGCCGCAAATCTGGAATACGTTGGCCAAGCATACACAAAGCAAATGTGGGAGGGAGCTTGCTCCCGATTGCTGAGTGTCAGTCAATGTATCTGGTGACTGAACCACTGCTATCGGGGGCAAGCCCCCTCCCACATTGGTACCGCTGCGACTTTAGAGACCGTAGCTCATCAGGCGCTCGTAACGACGGGCCAGCAGCGCTTCGTTATCCAGCTTCTTGAGCATCGCGAGTTGCGAACCCAGCTCGGCACGGATGGTCGCAGCAGCCGCAGCCGGGTCGCGGTGCGCGCCGCCCAATGGCTCGGCGATGACTTTATCGACGATGCCCAGGCCCTTGAGGCGATCGGCGGTGATGCCCATGGCTTCGGCAGCGTCCGGGGCCTTTTCGGCGGTTTTCCACAGGATCGAGGCGCAACCTTCCGGCGAGATCACCGCGTAGGTCGAATATTGCAGCATGTTCAGCTGGTCGCACACGCCAATCGCCAGTGCACCGCCGGAACCACCTTCACCGATCACGGTGGCGATGATCGGGGTTTTCAGGCGCGACATGACACGCAGGTTCCAGGCAATCGCTTCGCTCTGGTTGCGCTCTTCGGCGTCGATGCCCGGGTAGGCACCCGGGGTGTCGATGAAGGTCAGGATCGGCATCTTGAAGCGCTCGGCCATTTCCATCAGGCGGCACGCCTTGCGGTAGCCCTCAGGACGCGGCATACCGAAGTTGCGGCGCACTTTTTCGCGCACTTCACGACCTTTCTGGTGACCGATCACCATCACTGGCTGGTCGTCCAGGCGAGCGATACCGCCCACAATGGCCGCATCGTCGGAGAAATGACGGTCGCCATGCAGCTCGTCAAACTCGGTGAAGATGTGCTGAATGTAGTCCAGGGTGTACGGACGGCGCGGGTGGCGGGCCAGGCGCGCGATCTGCCAGCTGGTCAGCTTGCCGAAGATGTCTTCGGTGAGCGTGCTGCTCTTGTCTTGCAGGCGAGCGATCTCATCGCCGATATTCAGCGAATTGTCATTGCCGACCAGGCGCAGTTCTTCAATCTTGGCTTGCAGGTCAGCGATCGGCTGTTCGAAATCAAGAAAATTCGGGTTCATAAGCGTCCGTCTTGGGTCGACGGCCAGGGCGTGCCTGGCCAGCCGGTGGTCTATTCGCGCCCTACCTTAAGGGAGAGGCGCGGTTAGGTCGAGATTAAATGTTCAGCCGAGGTCAGACATATCTGACCGTCAACGGTATTGGAGGAAGACGTTGTCTCGCCCGAACTGGTCACGCAAAGCTTGAATCAAGCCATCGGCGGGATCAATTCGCCACGTCTCGCCAAACTGCAACATCGCCTTGGCGTCGTTGCCGGTGTACTCCATGGTCACCGGGCATGCACCACGGTGACGCTTGAGCAGGTCGCCCAACCAGCGTAGCTGATCGCCTTTGAGTGCCTCGGTCTTGACCTTCAAACGCAGGCTTTCGGCCAGGTTGGTGCGCGCATCTTCCATGCTCATCACCCGCTTGATCCGCAAGCGCAGGCCGCCGGAGAAGTCATCGTTGCTGACTTCCCCCTCCACTACCACCATCGCATCGGTCTGCAACAGCGATTGCGCGGAGTGGAACGCGTCGGCAAACAGCGACGCTTCGATGCGGCCCGAGCGGTCGTCGAGGGTGATAAAGCCCATCTTGTCGCCCTTTTTGTTCTTCATCACGCGCAGGGCGATGATCATGCCGGCGACGGTCTGGGTGTCGCGCGCCGGTTTCAGGTCAATGATGCGCTGGCGAGCGAAACGGCGGATCTCGCCTTCGTATTCGTCAATCGGGTGACCGGTCAGGTACAGGCCCAGGGTGTCTTTCTCCCCCTTGAGGCGTTCCTTGAGGGTCAGCTCCTTGGCCTTGCGATGGTTGGCGTACACATCGGCGTCTGCTTCCACGAACAGTCCGCCAAACAGGTCGGCGTGGCCGCTGTCGTGGGTGCGGGCGGTCTGTTCGGCGGCCTTGATTGCCTCTTCCATGGCGGTCAAGAGCACTGCGCGGTTACGGTCGATATTGGCCTGATAAGCCTTCGGCTCGTCGTGGAAATACGGGCCGAGACGGTCAAGTGCGCCGCTGCGGATCAGGCCATCGAGGGTACGTTTGTTGATGCGCTTGAGGTCGACCCGCGCGCAGAAGTCGAACAGGTCTTTGAACGGCCCGTCCTGGCGCGCTTCGGTGATCGCCTCCACCGGGCCTTCGCCCACGCCCTTGATCGCGCCCAGGCCATAGATGATGCGGCCTTCGTCGTTCACCGTGAACTTGAACTCCGAGGCGTTCACGTCCGGCGCGTCGAGGCGCAGCTTCATGGTGCGCACTTCCTCGATCAAGGTCACGACCTTGTCGGTGTTGTGCATATCCGCCGAGAGTACCGCGGCCATGAACGGCGCCGGGTAGTGAGCTTTCAGCCACGCGGTCTGGTACGACACCAGGCCGTAGGCGGCGGAGTGGGATTTGTTGAAGCCGTAACCTGCGAATTTTTCCACCAGGTCGAAAATGTTACCGGCCAGGTCGGCGTCGATATTGTTGGTCGCGCAACCCTCAATGAAACCGCCGCGCTGCTTGGCCATTTCCTCGGGTTTCTTTTTACCCATGGCACGCCGCAGCATGTCCGCACCGCCGAGGGTGTAACCGGCCATGACCTGGGCGATCTGCATCACCTGTTCCTGATACAGGATGATGCCGTAGGTCGGTGCCAGTACCGGCTTGAGGCCTTCGTACTGGTAGTCGGAGTGCGGGTACGCCAGCTCGGCACGCCCGTGCTTACGGTTGATAAAGTCATCAACCATGCCCGATTGCAGCGGGCCCGGACGGAACAGGGCCACCAGTGCGATCAAGTCTTCCAGGCAGTCGGGCTTGAGCTTTTTGATCAGCTCTTTCATGCCCCGCGACTCAAGCTGGAACACCGCCGTGGTTTCGGCTTTTTGCAGCAACTGGTAAGTCGGCTTGTCGTCCAGCGGGATAAACGCGATATCCAGCGGTGCTTCGTCGACCTTGGCGCGCTCGCGGTTGATGGTCTTGAGCGCCCAGTCGATGATCGTCAGGGTCCGCAGGCCAAGGAAGTCGAACTTCACCAGGCCGGCCGCCTCCACGTCGTCCTTGTCGAACTGGGTGACCAGGCCGTCGCCGGCTTCATCGCAATAGATCGGCGAAAAGTCGGTGAGCTTTGTAGGAGCGATAACCACACCACCGGCGTGTTTACCGACGTTACGCACCACACCTTCAAGCTTGCGCGCCATGTCCCAGATTTCGGCGGCTTCTTCATCGATCTTGATGAAGTCGCGCAGGATTTCTTCCTGCTCGTAGGCCTTCTCCAGGGTCATGCCGACTTCGAACGGGATCATCTTCGACAGGCGATCCGCCAGGCCGTAGGATTTGCCCTGCACCCGCGCCACGTCGCGGATTACCGCCTTGGCCGCCATGGAACCAAAGGTGATGATCTGGCTTACTGCATTGCGGCCGTATTTCTCGGCCACGTATTCGATCACACGGTCACGGCCGTCCATGCAGAAGTCGACGTCGAAGTCGGGCATGGAAACCCGTTCCGGGTTCAGGAACCGTTCGAACAGCAGGTCATATTCCAGCGGGTCCAGGTCGGTAATCTTCTGCACATAGGCCACCAGCGAGCCGGCACCCGACCCCCGGCCCGGGCCTACCGGCACGCCGTTGCTTTTGGCCCACTGGATAAAGTCCATTACGATCAGGAAGTAACCGGGGAACCCCATCTGGATAATGATATCCAGCTCGAAATTCAGCCGATCAACGTAGACCTGGCGCTTGGCTTCGTAGTCTTCGGTGGTGTCCCTGGGCAGCAGAACGCTCAGACGCTCTTCGAGGCCGTCGAACGACACCTTGCGGAAATACTCGTCGATGGTCATGCCATCGGGGATCGGGAAGTTGGGCAAAAAGTGCTTGCCCAGCTTCACTTCGATATTGCAGCGCTTGGCGATCTCGACCGAGTTTTCCAGGGCCTCGGGCAGGTCGCTGAACAGCTCGGCCATCTCGTCGGCGCTTTTGAGGTACTGCTCTTCGCTGTAGTTCTTCGAGCGGCGCGGGTCATCCAGGGCCCGGCCTTCGCCGATGCACACGCGGGTTTCGTGGGCTTCGAAATCTTCTTTCTTGATAAAGCGCACATCGTTGGTCGCGACCAACGGCGCGCCCAGCTTGTCGGCCAGGGCCACGGCGGCGTGCAGGTGTTCTTCGTCGTTGGGGCGGTTGGTGCGCTGCACTTCCAGGTAGAAACGGTCGGGGAAGACCTGCATCCACTCCTTCGCGAGCACCTCGGCCTCCTGCGGGTTACCGCCGAGCAGCGCGATGCCGATCTCGCCTTCTTTGGCGGCCGACAGCATGATCAGGCCTTCGCTGGCCTCGGCGACCCATTCGCGCTCGATGATGATCGAGCCATTGCGCTGGCCATCAATGAAGCCACGGGAAATCAGTTCGGTCAGGTTGCGATAACCCACGCCGTTCATCGCTAGAAGGCTGATGCGGCTCAGGGCGTTATCCGGGTCTTTGTTGGACAGCCACAGGTCGGCGCCGCAGATCGGCTTGATGCCGGCGCCCATGGCGTTCTTGTAGAACTTGACCAGCGAGCACATGTTGTTCTGATCGGTCACCGCGACCGCAGGCATGTTCATGCCCACCAGGGTTTTGACCAGCGGTTTGATCCGTACCAGGCCGTCGACCAGGGAGTATTCAGTGTGCAGGCGCAGGTGAACGAATGAAGCCGGCATAAAGATCCTGTCTTGATACATGGAAACAACAAGGCCCGGATTGTACCGGGCCTTGGCAAAAACATCAGCCTCGCGACTAAACCTCGCTGAGGTTCTCGCGCAGCTCATACGCCTGGCGCACCGGGGCGAACGAGCGGCGATGGATCGGCGTAGGGCCGAGTCGCGCCAGGGCTTCCAGATGAACGGGCGTCGGGTAGCCTTTGTGGCCGCCGATGCCGTAGCCCGGGTAGATCAATTCGAACGCAGCCATTTCACGGTCACGGCTGACCTTGGCCAGGATCGAGGCGGCGGCGATGGCCGGCACCTTGCTGTCACCCTTGACCACCGCCTCGGCCGGCATCGCCAGCTTGGGGCAGCGGTTGCCGTCGATCATCGCCAGCTTGGGCTTGATGTGCAGGCCTTCCACCGCGCGCTGCATGGCCAGCATGGTGGCGTGCAGGATGTTCAGTTCGTCGATTTCTTCGACCTCGGCCCGAGCGATATGCCAACTCAGGGCTTTTTCACAGATTTCGTCGTAGAGTTTTTCGCGACGCGCTTCGGTGAGTTTCTTCGAGTCGTTAAGGCCGAGGATCGGACGGTTGGGATCGAGGATCACCGCCGCCGTCACCACCGCACCGCACAACGGGCCACGCCCTACTTCGTCAACGCCGGCCACCAGTTCGTGGGCGTCGGCAACCAGGCTGAAATCCAGGCCCATTTGCGCACTCATAAAGCTTCCTGTTGTTGGCCGATCAAGCTCAATACGGCGTCGGCGGCCTGGTTCGAAGCATCGCGACGCAGGGTGCGATGGATCTCGTCGAAACCACGGGTCTGTTCTTCGCCGTCGTCGATCAAGGGTAGTAGGGTTTTTGCAAGGGCCTCGGGCGTTGCATCGTCCTGCAACAACTCCGGCACCAGCAGGCGTTGGGCCAGCAAGTTTGGCAAGGAGATGTAAGGGCTCTTGACCATGCGCTTGAGAATCCAGAATGTCAGCGGCGCCAGGCGATAGGCCACGACCATCGGGCGCTTGTACAGCAGCGCCTCCAGGGTGGCAGTGCCCGATGCGATCAACACCGCATCACAGGCCGCCAGGGCCAGGTGCGACTGGCCATCGAGCAGGGTCAATGGCAGGCTGCGACCTTCCAGCAGGGTTTCGATCTGCGCACGCCGTTGCGGGCTGGCGCAGGGCAACACGAAACGCACACCCGGCTTCAAGGCTTGCAGGCGCTCGGCAGCGTCGAAGAACACACTGGCCAGGCGGCCGACTTCGCCGCCACGACTGCCCGGCATCAGGGCCACCAGAGGACCGTCGGGCAAGCCCAGTTCGGCGAGGGCCGCTGCGCGATCGGCCTGCAGAGGAATGGTGTCGGCCAGGGTATGCCCGACAAACCGCACCGGTACGCCCTTCTCTTCGTAGAACCTGGCCTCGAACGGCAACAGGGTCAACATCAAATCGCAGCCTTCGCGGATTTTCAGCACGCGCTTTTGCCGCCACGCCCACACGGACGGGCTGACGTAGTGCACGGTCTTGATTCCGGCCTGACGCAACTTGAGTTCGATATTGAGGGTGAAATCCGGTGCGTCGATTCCGATAAAGACGTCGGGCTTTTCTTCGATAAGGGTCTGAATCAGCAGCTTGCGGCGGGCCAACAGCTCACGCAGGCGACCCAGCACCTCCACCAGCCCCATGACCGACAGGCGCTCCATGGGGAAGTAGGACGTGAGGCCTTCGGCCTGCATCAGCGGGCCACCGACACCGATAAACTCTACCGCCGGATGCTGGACCTTGAGGGCCCGCATCAGGCCTGCACCCAGAATATCGCCGGAAGCTTCCCCGGCCACCAGCGCGATACGCAGATTGGCCATGATCAGCGGGTGATGCCGCGAGTCGACGCCTGGATCGAGTCACGGAACACCGCGACTTCCGGGAACAACGCTGCCGGCTCGGCCAGTTGGGTCAACGCCTGATCCACCGTCAGACCCTGGCGGTAAATGACCTTGTAGGCACGGCGCAGGGCGTGGATCGCTTCTTCGCTGAAACCACGACGGCGCATGCCTTCGAAGTTCATGCTGCGGGCTTCGGCCGGGTTACCAAACACGGTTACATACGCCGGAACGTCCTTGCCGATGGCGGTGCCCATGCCGGAGAAACTGTGGGCGCCGATATGGCAGTACTGATGCACCAGGGTAAAACCGGACAGGATCGCCCAATCGTCAACGTGCACATGGCCAGCCAACGCAGTGTTATTGACCAGGATGCAGTGGTTGCCGATCACGCTGTCATGGCCGATATGGGCATAGGCCATGACCAGGTTGTGATCACCCAGGGTGGTCTCGGCACGATCCTGCACGGTGCCACGGTGAATGGTCACGCCTTCACGGATGATGTTGTGATCACCGATTACCAGGCGTGTTTCTTCACCCTTGTACTTCATGTCAGGGGTGTCTTCGCCTACCGAGGAAAACTGGTAGATACGATTGTGTTTGCCAATGCGGGTCGGACCTTTGAGGATCACGTGCGGCCCGATGACAGTCCCCTCGCCGATTTCCACACCTGCGCCGATGATCGACCAGGGGCCGACCTCAACGTCGGCGGCCAGAACGGCCGACGGATCGATGATTGCGCGAGGGTCAATCAAACTCATAGTTTGCGTTCCGCACAGATGATCTCGGCGGAGCACACCGGCTTGCCATCTACCGAGGCCTGGCATTCGAACTTCCAGATCTGGCGCTTGCAGCTGATGAACCTGGCTTCCAGGATCAACTGGTCACCCGGGGTGACCGGGTTGCGGAAACGCAACTTGTCGGAGCCCACGAAATAGTAAAGCGTGCCATCGGCAGGCTTGAGGTCGAGCATTTTGAAACCAAGGATACCGGCAGCCTGGGCCATCGCTTCGATGATCAACACGCCCGGCATGATTGGATGCGCGGGAAAGTGACCGTTGAAGAACGGTTCGTTGATGCTGACATTCTTGTAGGCACGAATGCGCTTTTCCTCAACATTGAGGTCCACTACGCGGTCCACCAGCAGGAACGGGTAACGGTGAGGCAGGTATTCGCGAATCTCGTTGATGTCCATCATTTCGGGGGGAAGCCTGTAATAAAGATTGGGGGCGGGCGGACTTAAAGCACGCCCCGCTAGCAAATCAAGGAGGCAGTCTAGCGGCTGTGCACACTTGATATGGAAATGGTATCAGCCTTCTGATGAAGCATTACCGCCAGGGGTCACGTCTCCAACACGCTTTTCCAGCTGTTTGAGGCGTCGAGCCATGTCGTCAAGCTGCCTCAAACGTGCTGCACTCTTGCGCCATTCAGCTGCGGGCTGCATGGCGGTACCGGAAGAATAGGCACCCGGCTCGGTAATCGAGTGGGTCACCATGGTCATGCCGGTGATGAATACGTTATCGCAAATCTCGATATGCCCCACCAGACCTACGCCACCGGCGAGCATGCAATGCTTGCCGATCTTGGTGCTGCCGGAGATACCTACACAGGCCGCCATGGCGGTGTGATCGCCAATCTGCACGTTGTGGGCGATCTGGATCTGGTTATCGAGCTTCACGCCGTTACCGATCACGGTATCGGCCAAGGCCCCGCGATCCACAGCAGTATTCACACCGATCTCCACGTCGTCGCCGATCAATACGCCGCCGACCTGGGCAATCTTGTTCCAGATGCCTTTGGCGTTGGCAAAGCCGAAGCCTTCGCCACCGATCACGGCACCGGACTGAATGACCACACGC
This sequence comes from Pseudomonas sp. AC463, assembly GCF_979253585.1. Classification (NCBI taxonomy): domain Bacteria; kingdom Pseudomonadati; phylum Pseudomonadota; class Gammaproteobacteria; order Pseudomonadales; family Pseudomonadaceae; genus Pseudomonas; species Pseudomonas sp. AC463. The sequence goes on from NZ_CEEDDZ010000016.1 coordinate 49,826, forward strand.
TCACCGATACGCACATCGTGGTACAGGGTTACGCGGGGAGCCAGCCAGCCGTCGGCACCGATTTCGCAGCGCGCGCCGATAAAGCAATGCGCGCCGACCGTTACACCGGCGGCAATGCGTGCACCGCTCTCGATCACCGCAAAGGCACCGATGCTGGCCGCAGGATCAACCTGGGCATCATCGGCGATCACCGCTGAAGGATGAACACCAGCGACGGCCTTGGGTTTTGGATCGAACAGATGCGATACCCGGGCATACGCCAGGTAAGGGTCAGCCACCACCAGCGCATCCCCGGCAAACCCTTCGGCGTCAGCGGCTTTCAGCAATACGGCTGCAGCTTGGCTGTCGACAAGGTATTTACGGTATTGGGGGTTTGCGAGGAAGCTCAACTGAGCTGGGCCAGCCTCCTGCAAGGTGGCTAGCCCAGTGATTTCTTTCTCCGGGGAGCCACGCAAGGTGGCCCCCAGGAACTCGGCCAACTCGCCGAGCTTGATAGTCGCGGTCATGGCTTACTTCAGCTGGTTCATGCGCTCGATCACCTGGCGGGTGATGTCGTATTGAGGCTTGACGTCGATTACAGCGCCGCGCTCGAACACCAGGTCAAAGGCACCTTTCTTGATGACTTCTTCCACAGCGCTGTCGAGTTTCGGCTTCAGCTGTTTCAGCATTTCACGGTCGGCAACAGCCTTGGCTTCGTTCAGCTCCTTGGACTGGAACTGGTAGTCACGGGCCTTTTGCTTGAATTCCAGCTCCAGACGCTCGCGCTCGCCTTGCTGCATCTTGTCGCCACCGGCTACCAGACGATCCTGGATACCCTTGGCGCTGCTTTCCAGAGTCTTGAGCTTGGTCAGTTGCGGACCGAATTTTTTCTCGGCATCCACTGCGTATTTCTTGGCCGCGTCGGATTCCAGCAGAGCCATCTGATAGTTCAGGACGGCGATTTTCATTTCGGCGAAGGCCGGGGTGGTTACCAGCACAGTGGCCAGCAGAACCAATTGAGTCAACTTACGCACAATGCAACTCCTACAGAATCCGTTGTCGTTATCTTGGGTCAGACGCTTAGAACGTCTGGCCGAGGGAGAATTGGAAAATCTGGGTTTCAGCGTTATCCGGTTTCTTGATCGGCATGGCCAGAGCAAAGCTCAATGGGCCAAGCGCAGTCACCCAGGTCACACCCACACCCACGGAGCTTGCCAGGTTGCTCAGGCTCACGTCGTTGCACTGGGTATTGGACTTCACGCCACTCGGGTTTCTGATCTGCTCGCACTTGGAGTCGAACACGTTACCCACGTCCCAGAAGACCGAGGTACGCAGCGAACGCTGGTCCTTGACGAATGGCAGCGGGAACAGAATCTCCGCACCACCCTGGATCAACACGTTACCACCGAATGGCAGCGGATCGTCGTCCGAGTCAACTACAGTGCCCTGGTTACCGGTTACGCCAACACCACGGCTCGGGGTACCACGTGGGCCCAGGGTGCTGTCCTTGAAACCACGTACGGAGTTGAAGCCACCCGCATAGTAGTTCTCGTAGAACGGCAGACCGTTGGTGGAACCATAACCGTCGCCATAGCCCAGCTCAGTGTGCAGGCGCATGGTGTAATTGTCGCTCAACGGCGTGAACAGCTGGCCACGGTAGTCGAGCTTGAAGAACGACAGGTCACTGCCCGGCGTTGTGGTTTCCAAGGTCAGGCTCTGGGAATGACCACGGGTCGCCAGTACACCTTTGTTAAGGGTCGACTCGGACCAGCCGGCAGACGCCTTGAAGTTCAGGAACTTGTCGCCTTCACGACGGGTGAAGTCGAAGATTTCGTCCACGGTGTAGACACCGGTCTTGATCTCATCTTGCTGCGCGGTCAGGCCGAAGGTCAGACGCGAGGTCTCACTGATCGGGTAACCGATGTTCACACCGGCGCCGAGGCTGTCGATCGCATAGCTTGCAACGTCAACGTCGAGGTCTTTGTAGTCGGTAGTGCGGTAGAAGGCGTTGTAGCCAAGGCTCACACCGTCAGCAGTCCAGTAGGGGTCGGTATAACCGAAGTTATATCGGCTCTGGTATTCGCTTCGGGTCAGGCCGATGGATACACGGTTACCGGTACCCAGGAAGTTGTTCTGGGTGATGGAACCGCCGAGGATCAGACCGGCGCTCTGTGCAAAACCGACGCTGGCGGTGATGGAACCGGACGCTTGCTCTTCAACTGCGTAGTTCACGTCAACCTGGTCATCCACACCCGGTACGGCCGGGGTTTCGACGTTGACTTCCTTGAAGAAGCCCAGGCGCTCAAGACGGGTCTTGGACTGGTCGATCAGGTAAGTCGACGCCCAGCCACCTTCCATCTGGCGCATTTCGCGACGCAGCACTTCGTCCGCAGACTTGGTGTTGCCACGGAAGTTGATACGGTTCACATAGGCACGCTTGCCCGGATCGACGACAAAGGTGATGTCCACGGTGTGGTCATCATCATGCGGCGTCGGTACACCGTTGACGTTGGCGAAGGTGTATCCCTCGTTACCCAGGCGACGGGTAATCAGTTCGGACGTGGTGGTCATCAGCTTGCGCGAGAACACCTGGTCTTTCTGTACCAGCAACAGGGCCTTGACCTGGTCTTCAGGCACTTTCAGGTCGCCGCTAAGCTTGACGTCGCGAACCTTGTACTTCTCACCTTCGTTGACGTTGACGGTGATGTAGACGTGCTTCTTGTCCGGGGTGATGGACACCTGGGTCGAAGCGATATCCATGTTGATATAGCCACGATCCAGGTAGTAGGAACGCAGACGCTCCAGGTCACCGGAGAGCTTTTCACGGGCGTACTTGTCATCGTTCTTGAAGAACGACAGCCAGTTGGTGGTCTTGAGTTCGAACAGGTCGATCAGGTCTTCATCAGCGAACTTGGTATTGCCTACCACGTTGATGTGCTGAATGGCCGCGACGGTACCTTCGTTGATGTTGACCTTGAGGCCGACACGGTTACGAGGCTGCGGCACCACTTCGGTTTCCACGGTCGCGGAGTAGCGGCCCTGGGCAACGTACTGGCGTTGCAACTCGTTACGCACACCTTCAAGGGTGGCGCGCTGGAAGATCTCGCCCTCGGCCAGGCCGGACTGTTTCAAGCCCTTCATCAGGTCTTCAGTGGAGATCGCCTTGTTACCCTCGATCTCGATACTGGCGACGGAAGGTCGCTCGACAACAGTGATGACCAGGACGTTACCTTCGCGACCCAGTTGGATGTCTTGAAAGAAACCGGTTTTGAACAGCGCACGAGTGGATTCCACCAGGCGACGGTCATCAGCCTGTTCACCAACGTTCAACGGCAACGCACCAAAGACGCTACCCGCGGAAACCCGCTGGAGGCCATTGACACGAATATCGGAGATGGTGAAGGACTCGGCGTGAACTTCGGCGATCATCAATACGGTGAGAACCGCAGTTAGCAGCAGACGTTTCATGAAGTCCTTTCTTATTCCAACTGGCAATAAACAAACTGCCGCAAAATGCGGCAGATTCGCAATTCAGCGAAGCGTTACAGTCGACCCAGATCGTTGACAAGGGCTAACAACATCACCCCGACCACCAAACTGATACCGATCTGTATCCCCCAACCCTGCACCCGATCCGACAAGGGGCGACCACGCGCCCACTCGACCAGATAAAACAACAGATGCCCCCCATCCAATACTGGAATGGGCAGCAAATTCAGAACACCCAGGCTAATACTCAGATAAGCCAGGAAATTCAGGAAATCCGCGACACCCGACTGGGCAGAAGCGCCCGCCACTTTAGCAATGGTTATCGGTCCACTCAAGTTTTTTACCGAGAGCTCGCCGAACAACATTTTCTTGAGGGATTCGAGGGTCAGCACACTCATGGTCCAGGTGCGTTTCGCACCCTCGCCAATCGCCGCCAACGGCCCGAAGCTGACCTCACGCACCATCGACGGCGGCCACTCGGGACTCTTGACGCCAGCCCCCAGGTAACCCCCGGCCGCCTTGGCCTCGCCGCGAACCGACAAGGTCACGGGGACGTCGATTTGAGCACCCTCGCGCTCAACTTTCAGCACAATTTTGGTATCAGGACGTACACGTACCAGGTCGACCACTTGCTGCCAGTCACCCAACGCCTGGCCATCGAGGGCCAGGAGGCGGTCGCCGGTTTTCAGACCTGCGGCCTGGGCCGGGCCCTTCGGATCCAGCTCGGCGAGTACCGGCGGCAGCGAAGGGCGCCATGGACGGATCCCCAGGGACTTGATCGGATCAGGTTCGTCAGCGCCCTTCAGCCAATGGTCAAGGGTCAGCTCACGCGGGGTTTCGGCAGTGGAATCCTGCTCGCGCACCACCACATTGACGGTACCGCTTTCGCCCAGGCGACGAACCAGCTGCAAGTTGACCGCACCCCAACCCGTGGTGGGTTCGCCATCAATAGAAACAATTTCCTGCCCGGCGACCAGGCCAGCCTTGGCCGCCATGCTGTCGGCCTCGACCGCGCCGATGACCGGGCGCACCTGCTGGCTGCCCATCATGGCCAGAACCCAGAAGAACACGATTGCCAGCAGGAAGTTGGCGATCGGGCCGGCGGCAACGATCGCGATACGCTGACGAACGGTCTTGCGGTTGAAGGACTGGTCCAGTTGATCCGCCGGGACTTCGCCTTCGCGCTCATCGAGCATCTTGACGTAGCCGCCCAACGGGATGGCCGCAATCACGAACTCGGTGCCACGGCGGTCGTGCCAGCGCAACAGCGGCATGCCGAAACCGACGGAAAAGCGCAGTACCTTGACGCCGCAACGACGCGCGACCCAGAAGTGGCCGAATTCGTGGAAGGTAACCAGCACACCCAGAGCAACCAGGGTGCCGACAATCATGTAAAGCGCACTCATCTAATTTCTCCGCATTCCAATCCAGTGCCTGAGGGCCCAAGCATGCCCACAGACTAACGCGCGTTGCGGCTCAACCATCGTTCGGCCAGGGCCCGAGCCTTGGCATCAGCCTCGAATACTGCCCCCAGGTCACTCACTGCCACTACGGGCTCGAGACCCAGGACGTCCTCGATGATACTCGCGATCTGCGGAAAGCGGATGCGCCGTTCGAGAAACGCCGCCACCGCCACTTCGTTGGCCGCATTAAGCATCGCCGGCGCGCTGTTGCCCGCCTCCGCAGCTTGCCGCGCCAGGCGCAGGCAGGGAAAACGCTGCTCGTCCGGCGCTTCGAAGTCCAGCCGCGCAATCGCGAACAGGTCCAGCGGCGCCACACCGGAATCAATCCGCTCCGGCCAGGCCAGCGCATTGGCGATCGGCGTGCGCATGTCAGGGTTGCCCAACTGCGCCAATACCGAACCGTCCACGTAGTCGACCAGGGAGTGGATCACGCTTTGCGGGTGAATCACCACCTCGACTTGATCGGGCCGCGCATCGAACAACCAGCACGCCTCGATCAACTCCAGGCCTTTATTCATCATGCTCGCCGAATCGACGGAGATCTTGCGCCCCATGGACCAATTGGGGTGCGCGCAGGCCTGATCGGGCGACACATGCTCCAGCTCTTCCAGCGGAGTTTGCCGGAAGGGGCCACCGGAAGCCGTAAGAAGAATCCGGCGCACACCGACCTGGCTCAGCCCACGGGCAAAATCGCCAGGCATGCATTGGAAGATTGCATTGTGCTCACTGTCGAGGGGCAGCAGCACGGCGCCGCTTTTGCGCACCGCCTGCATAAACAGCGCACCAGACATCACCAAGGCTTCTTTATTGGCCAGCAGGATTTTCTTCCCGGCGTCGACGGCAGCCAGGGTCGGACGCAGCCCCGCAGCCCCGACAATAGCGGCGACCACGGTATCCACCTCGGCATCGGCCGAGACCTGGCACAACCCCTCCTCGCCTACCAGCACTTGCGTGGCCAGCCCGGCAGCCCGCAGGTCATCCTGCAAGCCTCGGGCCGCGGCCGCCTCAGGCACGACGGCGAAGCGCGGCACATGGCGCACGCACAAGGCCAGCAGCTCGCTCAGGCGAGTAAACCCGGTCAAGGCGAACACCTGATAGCGATCCGGGTGACGGGCGATCACGTCCAAGGCGCTCAGCCCTACCGAGCCGGTTGCGCCGAGTACGGTGACTTGTTGCAGGCGGCTCACGAAGCGGTCATCCACAACAGCACGGCAAAGATCGGGATGGCGGCAGTCAGGCTGTCGATCCGATCCAGCACACCGCCATGACCCGGCAGCAGATTGCTGCTGTCCTTGATCCCGGCCTGACGCTTGAACATGCTTTCAGTGAGGTCGCCCACCACGGAGATAAACACCACGATGGCCGTGCCCAGCAGCGCCAGGAGAATTTCCTGCACCGACCAGCCGCGCACTAAACCCACTACCAGCGTGATCAGCAGCGTGAATGCGAGGCCGCCGTACACCCCTTCCCAACTCTTGCCAGGGCTGACAGCCGGCGCCAGCTTGCGTTTGCCGAATGCGCGACCGGAGAAGTACGCGCCGATATCCGCGCCCCACACCAACACCATCACCGCCAGGATCAGCCAGTTACCCATCGGGTAGCGCTTGATATCCACCAGGCCTTGCCAGGCCGGCAGCAGGATCAACAGGCCAATCACCAGTTTGCAGGCCACGCTGGACCAATGCGCACTGGTTTTCGGGTACGTCAGCACCAGGAATGTTGCCAGCGCCCACCACAAGACTGCAGCGCCCAGCACCCAGGGCGCGACGTCCGGCAGGATGTACATCAGGAACAGCAACAGCGCCACGACCGCGGCATACACCACGCGCGGCAATTGTGCGCTGAAGCCCGCCAGGCGCGCCCATTCCCAGGCACCCAGGGTGACGACCAGGCCGATAAACAGGGCAAAGCCTGCGCCATCGAGCAGGAAAAACCCGCACAAGGCGATCGGCAACAGGATCAGCGCGGTGATGATTCGTTGTTTAAGCATTTAAACCCGGGCTCCAGCTTCGATCTGCTCGCTCGTTTTACCGAACCGACGCTGACGGGAAGCGAAATCAGCCAGCGCAGTGCGCATGGCATCGTGTTTGAAGTCCGGCCAGAACAGGTCGGAGAAGTACAGCTCGGTGTAAGCCAGCTGCCACAACAGGAAATTGCTGATGCGGTGCTCGCCACCGGTACGGATGCACAAGTCCGGCAACGGCAGATCGCCGGTGACCAGGCAGGTTTGCAACAGTTCGGGCGTGATGTCGTCCGGACGCAGATGGCCGGCCTGCACTTCGCGGGCGAGCCGCTGCGCAGCCTGGGCGATGTCCCACTGGCCGCCATAGTTGGCTGCAATCTGCAGTACAAACCGATTGGCGCCTGCGGTGATGGCCTCGGCTTCGCGCATGGCCGCCTGCAGCTCCGGATGGAACCGCGAGCGATCACCAATGATGCGCAGGCTGATGTTGTTGTCGTTGAGGCGCTTGGCCTCACGACGCAGGGCCTTGAAGAACAGGTCCATCAAGGCACTGACTTCTTCGGCCGGGCGCTGCCAGTTTTCACTGGAGAAGGCGAACAAGGTCAACACCTCGACCTTGGCCTCGGCGCACACCTCGATCACCGCCCGTACCGCATCGACACCCGCCTTATGCCCGGCAACACCCGGCATAAAGCGTTTCTTCGCCCAGCGATTATTCCCATCCATGATGATCGCGACATGGCGCGGCACCACAGAGGGTACAGTCTGCTTGGTCTTTTCCATGAAGGCGTCCTGACCCCTTATACGGCCATCAGGTCCTTTTCTTTTTCTTCGGTGGCCTTGGTGATCTGGGCCTCGGCATCTTTGGTCAGTTTGTCGATATCAGCAACGGCGCGACGCTCTTCGTCTTCGCTGATTTCCTTGTCCTTGACCAGCTTCTTCAGGTCACCCAAAGCGTCACGACGGATGTTGCGTACGGCAACACGCGCGTCTTCAGCCGCGCTGCGCGCCTGCTTGGTGAAGCCCTTGCGGGTTTCTTCGGTCAGGGCCGGCATGGAGATCAGCAGCAGCTCACCCAGGTTGGTCGGGTTGAGGTTCAGGCCGGCACTCTGGATAGCCTTGTCGACGGCGGCGAGCATGTTGCGCTCGAAGGCCACGACTTGCAGAGTGCGCGAGTCTTTCACGGTAACGTTGGCCACGCCGCTCAGCGGGGTGTCGGAGCCGTAGTAAGGCACCATCACGCTGCCCAGGATGCTTGGGTGGGCTTTACCGGTACGAATCTGGCCGAATGCGTGGCTCAGAGACTCCAGGGATTTGTGCATACGCGCTTGGGCGTCTTTCTTGATTTCGTTGATCATTGTTGGCCTTCCTCGATCAGAGTCCCTTCTGCGCCGCCGTGTACGATATTGAGCAGGGCGCCGGGCTTGTTCATGTTAAATACGCGCAGCGGCATCTTGTGGTCGCGGCACAGGCAAATAGCCGTCAGGTCCATCACACCCAGCTTGCGATCCAGTACTTCATCGTAGGTCAGATGATCGAACTTCTCGGCATGCGGGTCTTTGAATGGGTCTGCGGTATACACGCCATCCACCTTGGTGGCTTTAAGCACTACGTCGGCATCGATTTCGATGGCGCGCAGGCAAGCAGCCGAATCAGTGGTGAAGAACGGGTTGCCGGTACCGGCGGCAAAGATCACCACCTCTTTGGAATTCAGGTGGCGCATGGCTTTGCGACGATCATAGTGATCGGTCACGCCGACCATGGAAATAGCCGACATCACGATAGCCGAGATATTGGCACGCTCCAGGGCGTCACGCATGGCCAGGGCGTTCATCACAGTGGCCAGCATGCCCATGTGGTCGCCAGTGACCCGATCCATGCCGGCTGCACTCAGTGCCGCGCCACGAAACAGGTTGCCACCGCCGATTACCAGGCCGACTTGTACGCCGATACCGACCAATTGGCCGACTTCCAGCGCCATGCGGTCGAGCACCTTGGGATCGATCCCGAACTCTTCCGAGCCCATCAGGGCCTCGCCGCTGAGCTTGAGTAGAATGCGTTTATAGCGAGCCTGATAACCACTGCCCTGCTGAGCCATTGCGAATCTCTCCTGCGGCGTATTTTTAAAAATTCTTGGCGAGCCGTTTACGGCTTGCGTTCACTCTAGCTGGACGCTGTCACAGCGCCATCGGAACACGGCTTTGTAAGCCAGTTCCGAGGGTAAGCCAATTAAAATCGGCCTACCCATTTGAAAAGAGGCTGCGCGCGTGAGCGGGCAGCCTCTTTCGGGCGACAGTTGAAACTGTCTTATTGCTTGGCGGCAGCCAGCTGGGCAGCAACTTCTTCAGCGAAGTTGTCGACCGGCTTCTCGATGCCTTCGCCTACTTTGTAGTAAGTGAAGGAAACGATTTCAGCACCGGCTTTCTTGGCCAGTTCGCCAACCTTGATTTCAGGGTTCTTGACGAACGCCTGCTCAACCAGGCTCGCTTCAGCCAGGAACTTGCTGATACGGCCTTTGATCATGTTTTCAACGATGTTTTCTGGCTTGCCGGCGATCTTGTCAGCATTGAGGCTCAGGAACACGGCTTTTTCGCGTTCGATTGCGTCAGCGGACACTTCCGATGGCAGCAGGAATTCAGGGTTGCTGGCCGCTACGTGCATAGCGATGTCTTTGGCCAGTTCAACGTCGCCGCCTTTAAGGGCAACCACAACGCCGATCTTGTTACCGTGCAGGTAACCACCAACCACATCACCTTCAACGCGAGCCAGGCGACGGATGTTGACGTTTTCGCCAACCTTGCCGACCAGAACCAGACGATCAGCTTCTTGAGCTTCGATCAGCGGCTCAACGGTGGTCAGCTTGTCGTCGAATGCTTTCTTGACGCTGGCAGCAACGAACGCCTTGAAGTCGTCCTGCAGAGCCAGGAAGTCGGTCTGGGAGTTCACTTCAAGCAGAACGGCAGCTTTACCGTCTTCAACCAGAGCGATAGCGCCTTCAGCAGCTACGTTACCGGCTTTCTTGGCAGCCTTGATGGCGCCCGAAGCACGCATGTCGTCGATGGCTTTTTCGATGTCGCCGCCGGCCTTGGTCAAGGCCTTTTTGCAATCCATCATGCCTTCGCCGGTGCGCTCACGCAGTTCTTTAACCAACGCTGCAGTAATCTCTGCCATTTCAAAATCCTCTTGGATAGGTTTTCAACCATTCCACCCGATCAAACGGGCGATCAATTCTTCCCGAATCACCGTTGTAGGCCGCTGCACGTTACAAATGATGTAGCTGCGCTACCGACAAACGGTTTTCGAGGTGGCAAAAAGGGGGCCAAGCCCCCTTTTTGCTTACTGAGTCAACGCCAGGGCGTCAATTACTCAGCGGCAGCTACCGGAGCTTCTTCAACGAACTGCTCGGTACCACCAGCAACGTGGTTGCGACCACGGATTACAGCGTCAGCCATCGAACCCATGTACAGCTGGATAGCGCGGATTGCGTCATCGTTGCCTGGGATAATGTAGTCAACGCCTTCCGGGCTGCTGTTGGTATCGACTACGCCGATAACAGGGATGCCCAGCTTGTTGGCTTCGGTGATCGCGATGCGCTCGTGATCAACGTCGATAACGAACAGTGCGTCAGGCAGACCGCCCATGTCCTTGATACCACCCAGGGAACGATCGAGCTTTTCCAGGTCACGGGAGCGCATCAGCGCTTCTTTCTTGGTCAGCTTGGCGAAAGTACCGTCTTCGGCTTGCACTTCAAGGTCACGCAGACGCTTGATGGAAGCACGGATGGTTTTGAAGTTGGTCAGCATGCCGCCCAACCAGCGGTGGTCGACGTACGGCGAACCGCAACGTGCTGCTTCTTCAGCAACGATCTTGCCAGCGGAACGCTTGGTGCCGACGAACAGGATCTTGTTTTTGCCCTGGGCCAGACGTTCTACGAAAGTCAGAGCTTCGTTGAACATTGGCAGGGTTTTTTCAAGGTTGATAATGTGAATCTTGTTACGCGCGCCGAAAATGTATTTACCCATTTTCGGGTTCCAGTAACGGGTCTGGTGACCGAAGTGCACACCGGCCTTCAGCATATCGCGCATGTTGACTTGGGACATGATAGTTCCTTAATAAGTCGGGTTTGGCCTCCACGTATCCCAATGACCAACCAGCGGCATCAAGGCCTCCGGCACCCAGGTCATCGTGTCGACACGTGTGTGGATTTAAGCTTTGCGGGGTATCCCCGGAAAGCGGCGCATTTTATACCACACGAAGGGCGAAAACGAAACCCACAATCACAGTTGCCGTGCGCGATGTTCACGCAACCCTTTGAATAGAGCCAACATAGCCCCACCTTATAGAGAGAAGCGATCATCAGGGGCTCATGATTTGACGCCATCGTCTGATAGAATCGCGTTTTCTGTGGCTTGTGCGAATTCTGTAACCTTTTGTCGCACGCCCGTAAACCGTATTGATTTCAGCGCGTCGCGCTAGAGAGAGCCTGTATGACCGTTAGTTTGAAAACCGCCGAAGACATCGCCGGCATGCGCATTGCTGGCAAACTGGCTGCCGACGTGCTGGAAATGATCGCCGAGCACGTAAAGCCCGGTGTTACTACCGAAACCCTGAACCAGATCTGCCACGACTATATAGTCAACGTGCAGGGCGCCATCCCTGCGCCGCTGAACTACAAAGGCTTCCCCAAGTCGATCTGCACCTCGGTCAACCACGTGGTCTGCCACGGGATCCCGGGCGACAAGCCGTTGAAGGACGGCGACACCCTGAACATCGACGTCACCGTGATCAAGGACCGCTACTTCGGCGATACCAGCCGCATGTTCCACGTCGGCACCGTGCCGGTCTGGGCCGAGCGCCTGTCCCAGGTCACCCAGGAATGCATGTACAAGGCCATCGAGATCGTCAAGCCCGGCTGCCGCCTGGGCGACATCGGTGAAGTGATCCAGAAGCACGCTGAAAAGAATGGCTTCTCGGTGGTCCGCGAATTCTGCGGCCACGGCATCGGCACCGTGTTCCACGAAGAACCGCAGATCCTGCACTACGGCCGCGCCGGCACCGGCATGGAGCTCAAGGCTGGCATGACCTTCACCATCGAGCCGATGATCAACCAGGGCAAGGCCGACACCAAGGTGCTGGGCGACGGCTGGACCGCCATCACCAAGGACCGCAAGCTCTCGGCCCAGTGGGAACACACCCTGCTGGTCACCGACACCGGCTACGAGATCTTCACCCTGCGCGCCGACGACACGATTCCACGCATTTCGGCGTAATAAAGGGTTGCCCAGGTTTTCCCAAATTGTGTTGTGACTGACTGATAGATAGAAAGGAAAGCCGATCGATGCCCCAGGTGGATCCCGAACTCTTCGACCGTGGCCAGTTCCAGGCCGAACTGGCCCTGAAGGCGAGCCCCATCGCCGCTTTCAAGAAGGCTATCCGTCAGGCCCGCGAGGTGCTCGACGCGCGCTTTCGCAGCGGCCGGGACATCCGCCGGCTGATCGAGGACCGCGCCTGGTTCGTCGATAACATCCTCCAAAAGGCCTGGGAACAGTTCAGCTGGAGCGAAGACGCCGATATCGCCCTGGTGGCGGTCGGCGGCTACGGCCGTGGCGAACTGCACCCCTACTCCGACATCGACCTGCTGATTCTGCTGGACAGCGCCGATCATGAGATCTTTCGCGATTCCATCGAGCGCTTTCTGACGCTGTTGTGGGACATCGGCCTGGAGGTTGGCCAGAGCGTGCGCTCGGTGGACGAATGCGCCGAAGAGGCACGCGCCGACCTCACCGTGATCACCAACCTGATGGAAAGCCGCACCATCGCCGGCCCCGAGCGTCTGCGCCAGCGCATGCTTGAAGTCACCAGCACCGCGCACATGTGGCCGAGCAAGGAGTTCTTCCTGGCCAAGCGCGCCGAGCAGAAGGCCCGGCACCACAAGTACAACGACACCGAATACAACCTGGAACCCAACGTCAAAGGCTCGCCGGGCGGGCTGCGGGACATCCAGACGATTTTGTGGGTAGCGCGTCGCCAGTACGGCACCCTGAACCTGCGCGCCCTGGCCGGCGAAGGCTTTTTGGTGGAGAGCGAAAACGCCCTGCTGGCCTCGTCCCAGGAATTTTTGTGGAAGGTGCGCTACGCCCTGCACATGCTCGCCGGGCGCTCCGAAGACCGCCTGCTGTTCGACCACCAGCGCTCCATCGCCACCCTGCTGGGCTTTGAAGGCGAGGACGCGAAGACCAGCATCGAAAGCTTCATGCAACAGTACTACCGGGTGGTCATGAGCATTGCCCAGCTCAGCGACTTGATCATCCAGCACTTCGAAGAAGTGATCCTGGCGCCCGAAGACGAAGCGCCGCCGCAGCCGATCAATTCGCGCTTCCAGCTGCACGATGGCTATATCGAAGCACGCAACGACAACGTGTTCAGCCGCACACCGTTCGCCATGCTGGAAATCTTCGTGCTGATGGCCCAGCAGCCGGAAATCAAAGGCGTGCGCGCCGACACCATCCGCCTGCTGCGGGAAAACCGTCACCTGATCGACGATGATTTTCGCAACGACATCCGTAACACCAGCCTGTTTATCGAGCTGTTCAAATGCAAATTCGGCATCCACCGCAACCTGCGGCGCATGAACCGTTACGGCATTCTCGGGCGCTACCTGCCGGAGTTCGGCTTTATCGTCGGGCAGATGCAGCATGACTTGTTCCACATCTATACCGTGGACGCCCACACCCTGAACCTGATCAAGCACCTGCGTAAGCTGCAGTACACCCAGGTGTCAGAGAAATTCCCGCTGGCCAGTAAGCTGATGACCAAGTTGCCCAAGCCGGAGCTGATCTACCTGGCTGGCCTGTACCACGACATCGGCAAGGGCCGGCACGGCGACCACTCGGAAGTCGGCGCGGTGGATGCCGAGGCCTTCTGCCAGCGCCACCAGTTGCCGCTGTGGGACAGCCGCCTGATCGTCTGGCTGGTGCAGAACCACCTGGTGATGTCGACCACCGCCCAGCGCAAGGACTTGTCCGACCCGCAGGTGATCCACGACTTCGCCGGCATCGTGGGTGATGAAACCCGTCTCGACTACCTGTACGTGCTGACCGTCTCCGACATCAACGCCACCAACCCGACGCTGTGGAACTCCTGGCGCGCCAGCCTGTTGCGCCAGCTCTACACCGAAACCAAGCGCGCCTTGCGCCGCGGCCTGGAAAACCCGGTGGACCGCGAAGAGCAGATCCGCCGCACCCAAAGCGCGGCCCTGGATATCCTGGTGCGCGGCGGCAACGACCCGGACGACGTCGAGCAACTGTGGTCGCAACTGGGCGACGACTACTTTCTGCGGCATACCGCCGGCGACGTGGCCTGGCACAGTGACGCGATCCTGCAGCAGCCCGCCGATGGCGGCCCGCTGGTGCTGATCAAGGAAACCACCCAGCGCGAATTCGAGGGCGGTACGCAGATTTTCATCTACGCCCCCGACCAGCACGACTTCTTCGCCGTGACCGTGGCGGCCATGGACCAGCTCAACCTGAACATCCATGACGCCCGCGTGATCACCTCCAGCAGCCAGTTCACCCTCGACACCTACATCGTGCTCGACACCGAAGGCGAGTCCATCGGAGATAACCCGGTGCGGGTGAAAAAGATCCGCGAAGGCCTGACCGAAGCCCTGCGCAACCCGGACGACTACCCGACCATCATCCAGCGCCGGGTGCCGCGCCAGCTCAAGCACTTTGCCTTTGCGCCCCAGGTGACCATCTCCAACGACGCCCAGCGCCCGGTGACGCTACTGGAACTCAGCGCACCGGATCGCCCAGGGTTGCTGGCACGCATCGGCGGAATCTTCCTGGAGTTCGACCTGTCGCTGCAGAACGCCAAGATTGCGACCCTCGGCGAGCGCGTGGAAGACGTGTTCTTCATTACCGACGCCGACAACCAGCCGCTGTCCGACCCGGAACTGTGCCGCCGCTTGCAGGAAGCCATCGTGCAGCAATTGAGCGTAACCCAGGAACCCGAGCTGACGCGCCTGACCATTTGAGTGGAGCTTATGTGGGAGGGGGCTTGCCCCCGATTGCGGCGGGTCGGTCAATTATTGTGTCCCTGATCGACTGCCATCGGGAGCAAGCTCCCTCCCACATTGATTTTTTTTGCCCGGCAGGCCGCGTGCCTACATACGAATTGAGCGAGATTTGCGATGAACAACGCCCTGAACCAGCTGCAGCCCTACCCGTTCGAGAAACTGCGCGCCCTGCTCGGCAGCGTTACGCCGAACCCGGACAAACGCCCGATTGCGCTGTCCATCGGCGAGCCCAAGCATAAATCGCCACAATTCGTTGCCGACGCACTGAGCAACAACCTCGACCAGATGGCCGTGTACCCGACAACCCTGGGTATCCCTGCCCTGCGCGAGGCCATTGGCGCCTGGTGCGAGCGCCGCTTCAACGTGCCCAAGGGCTGGCTGGACCCGGCGCGCAATATCCTGCCGGTCAACGGCACCCGTGAAGCGCTGTTCGCCTTCACCCAAACCGTGGTCAATCGCGGCGACGACGCCCTGGTGGTCAGCCCGAACCCGTTCTACCAAATCTACGAAGGCGCTGCGTTCCTGGCCGGGGCCAAGCCGCACTACCTGCCGTGCCTGGATGAAAACGGCTTCAACCCGGACTTCGACGCCGTGTCGCCAGACATCTGGAAACGCTGCCAGATCCTGTTCCTGTGCTCCCCAGGCAACCCGACCGGCGCACTGATCCCGGTCGACACCCTGAAAAAACTCATCGCCCTGGCCGACGAATACGACTTCGTGATCGCCGCGGACGAGTGCTACAGCGAACTCTATTTCGACGAACAAACCCCGCCGCCGGGCCTGCTCAGCGCCTGCGTGGAGCTGGGCCGCCAGGACTTCAAGCGCTGCGTGGTCTTCCACAGCCTGTCCAAGCGCTCCAACCTGCCAGGCCTGCGTTCCGGCTTCGTGGCCGGCGACGCCGACATCCTCAAGGGCTTCCTGCTGTACCGCACCTACCACGGCTGCGCGATGCCGGTACAAACCCAGCTTGCAAGCATTGCCGCCTGGCAGGACGAGGCCCACGTACTGGCCAACCGTGACCTGTATCGCGAGAAATTCGACGCGGTGCTGGCGATTCTCAAGCCGGTGCTGGACGTGCAAGCCCCCGACGGCGGCTTCTACCTGTGGCCGAACGTGAAGGGCGACGACGCCGCCTTCTGCCGCGACCTGTTCGTGGAAGAACACGTGACCGTGGTGCCGGGTTCGTACCTGTCGCGCGATGTCGATGGGGTCAACCCTGGCGCCGGTCGCGTGCGCCTGGCACTGGTTGCGCCGTTGGCTGAATGCGTGGAAGCGGCTGAGCGGATTCGGGATTTCATCCAGCGTCGCCGTTGACGGCCAAACGGGTCACTTCAAGTGACCCAAGTTGGCCTCAGTCATATCCAACTCCGCCAACACCTCCCTCAATACGTCATCACCAATCTGGTGATGACGGCTCAAGCTGTACAACTCCAGGCGCTGCGCGCGCAAGGCCTTGAGCCGCAATTTGCGTTCAAGCAGGTCCATCTGCTGCGCCAGGGCCTGGGCTTCGGCGGAGTCGTTGAACACGTCCAACTGATGGCGATATTCCGACATCAACCGCGCTTTCAGCTCGGCGGCCAGCGCGGCCTGGGCGGCGTCCGGGGTTTCGGCGCCTGCAGGCTCCTCGGTTTCAAGGGCGTGGATGGCCGCCACGGCGGTTTTTTTCCAGGCTTCGCGCACTTCGTTATGGCGTTTCTCATCCGGGCTTTTTTCGATGCCCCGCAACAGCAACGGCAGCGCGATACAGGCGGCGATCAACGACAACAGAATCACGCCGGCCGCAATGAAGATCAGCAAGTCGCGCTCGGGGAAGTCCTGGCCAGGCGCCAGCAGCAAAGGCACCGACATCACACCCGCCAGGGTCACCGCCCCGCGTACACCGCCCACCGTCAGCAGCCAGCAGGAGCGTGCCGTCGGCACCAGGGTCAGCTCACTTTTCCCACGAATCCGGCGTAACAAACCCGACAGCCGCCAGATGCTTTGCACCCAGATAAAGCGCAACACCACCAGCACCAGGAAGATCGCCACGACATCCAGGCAGCGGTACAACAGGGTCGGCCACAACGTCGGTTCATGGCTGACCACGGCCTTGATGATGTCCGGCAATTGCAGGCCCAGCAGCAGGAAAATCAGGCCATTGAAGGCAAATTCCAGCAATCCCCACACGCTACGGTTGAGCAATCGAGTGCTGGTCTGGCGGGGCAGCAGGTCGAGCCAACTCTGCATCATGCCGGCGGCCACCGCCGACAAAATGCCCGAGGCGCCCAAGCGCTCAGCCAATACGTACGCGGCAAACGGCAGCAGCAACATGAACACCACGTGGGTGGCCGGGTCGTCCCAACCCCGCGCGATCATCCAGGCCCGCAGGCGGCCCACCAGCCAGCTCAGGGCCACGCCCACCGCCAGGCCACCCACGGCCACCAGCACAAAGGTCAGGCTGGCGTCTGCCAGGGAAAACACCCCGGTCAACGCCGCCGCCAGGGCGAACTTGAACGTTACCAGGCCCGATGCATCGTTCATCAAGGCCTCACCCTGGAGCATATGCATCAGCGGCGTCGGCAAGCGGTTCTGGGAAATCGCCGACACCGCCACGGCATCCGTCGGCGACAACACGGCCGCAAGGGCGAAGGCCACCGGCAGCGGGATCGTAGGCAATATCCAATGAATGAAGTAACCGGCGCCCACCACGGTGAACAGCACCAGCCCTACGGCCAGGGTGAGGATCGGCCCGCGCAGCTTCCACAACTCACGCTTGGGCATGCGCCAGCCATCGGAAAACAGCAGCGGCGGCAGGAACAGAAACAGAAACAGCTCCGGATCCAGCGCCACGTGCAGCCCCAGCGTGGGCCAGGCCAGCAAGGCGCCGGCGGCGATCTGCACCAGCGGTAACGGCAGAGGAATGACACGCCCTACCAGACGCGAAACGCTGACCAGCATCAGCAGGATAAGAACGGTATAGGCGGTTTGCATAAAGCGGGTTTCCCGGACAATCGACTTGCTACGACACACATCTGGCAACAACTCGCCGTTGAAGTGCCATATTACCCGGCTATGTTACCTGCCTGGCTGCCAGCGGGCTTTTGCACATAAGTCGCACGACAGCATGACGATGCGGCACCAGAGGCCGCTGGTCGTGGCATAATCCGTGACCTTTAACTTTCATTCGTCCAAAGGGGGGCAATTCCTTGACCGCTTCAAGCAAAACCTTGCACCTTTTCGGCATCAAAGCCTGCGACACCATGAAAAAGGCGCGCACCTGGCTCGATGAGCACGCAGTGAGCTATGAGTTCCACGACTACAAAACGGCCGGTATCGACCGCGAACACTTGACCCAATGGTGCAACGAGCACGGTTGGCAGGTGGTTTTGAACCGTGCGGGCACCACCTTTCGCAAACTCGAAGACGAACGCAAAGCCGATCTCGATCAGTCGAAAGCCATTGAATTGATGCTCGCGCAACCTTCGATGATCAAGCGCCCGGTGCTTGATCTCGGTGACAGAACCCTGATTGGCTTCAAGCCAGATAGTTATTCGGCGGCCCTCAAGTAGGCCAGCCATTCCATTTTTGTAGAGGTAACAGCATGTCCAATTCCCTGTTCAGCCTGGGCTTCGGCGTCGGCACTCAGAACCGCCAAGGTGCTTGGCTGGAAGTGTTTTACGCACAACCGTTGCTCAACCCGTCGGCTGAAATCGTCGCAGCCATCGCGCCGATCCTCGGTTACAGCGAAGGCAACCAGGCCATCACTTTCACCGTGACCCAGGCCCTGCAACTGGCTGACGCACTTAAAGGTGTCGACGCCGCCCAAGCCGCGCTGCTGAGCCGCCTGGCCGAAAGCCACACGCCGCTGGTCGCGACCCTGCTGGCCGAAGACGCCGCACTGACTTCCACGCCTGAGGCCTACCTCAAGCTGCACCTGCTCTCCCATCGCCTGGTCAAGCCGCACGGCCTGAGCCTGGCCGGTGTGTTCCCACAGCTGCCGAACGTGGCCTGGACCAGCCAGGGCGCAATCGACATCAGCGAACTGGCCGAACGCCAGCTGGAAGCCCGCCTGCGTGGCGAGCTGCTGGAAGTGTTCTCGGTGGACAAGTTCCCGAAAATGACCGACTACGTGGTCCCGGCCGGCGTGCGCATCGCTGACGCCGCACGTCTGCGCCTGGGTGCTTATGTTGGCGAAGGCACCACCGTGATGCACGAAGGCTTCGTCAACTTCAACGCCGGCACCGAAGGCCCGGGCATGATCGAAGGCCGTGTGTCGGCTGGCGTGTTCGTGGGCAAGGGCTCGGACCTGGGCGGCGGTTGCTCCACCATGGGCACCCTGTCGGGCGGCGGCAACATCGTGATCAAGGTCGGCGAAGGCTGCCTGATCGGCGCCAATGCCGGTATCGGCATCCCGTTGGGCGACCGCAACACCGTGGAATCGGGCCTGTACGTCACCGCGGGGACCAAGGTTGCGCTGCTGGACGAGAAAAACCAGCTGGTCAAAGTGGTCAAGGCGCGTGAACTGGCCGGCCAACCGGACCTGCTGTTCCGTCGTAACTCCGAGACCGGTGCCGTGGAGTGCAAAACCCACAAATCGGCCATCGAACTGAACGAAGCGCTGCACGCTCACAACTAAGCAGCCACTCGATGCCACTAGCGGGCCGTGCCTTCCGGGGTGCGGCCCGCTTATACGAGTCTTGATCACCATGCTTGTGCCCTCTCCCTGGCGCGCCGATTTTCCGGCCATCGCCACCCTGCAACGGCAAGACCAGACCTACCTGGACAACGCCGCCACCACGCAAAAACCTCAAGCTCTGCTGGACGCAATCAGCCATTACTACGCCAATGGCGCAGCCAATGTGCACCGTGCCCAGCATCTGCCGGGCGCCCATGCGACCCAGGCGTTTGAAGACAGTCGCAGCAAGGTCGCGCAGTGGTTGAATGCAGGTGACAGCGGGCAGATCGTGTTTACCCACGGCGCAACCTCTGCGCTGAACCTCCTGGCCTATGGCCTTGAGCACTTATTCAATGCGGGCGATGAGATTGCCATCAGCGCCCTGGAACACCACGCCAACCTGCTGCCCTGGCAGCAACTGGCCAAACGTCGCGCGCTGACGCTGGTGGTATTGCCACTGGGTGACGACGGCGTGATCGACCTGCACGCCGCCGCCGAGCTGATCGGCCCACGCACGCGCCTGCTGGCGGTGAGCCAGTTGTCCAACGTGCTGGGCGCCTGGCAACCGCTGGAGGCCTTGCTGGCGATGGCCCGGGCACACGGCGCCCTGACGGTGGTGGATGGCGCCCAAGGCATCGTGCATGGCCGCCACGATGTGCAGGCGCTGGGCTGCGACTTTTACGTGTTTTCCAGCCACAAACTCTACGGCCCGGACGGCGTGGGCGTGCTGTTTGGCCGCAACGAAGCCCTGCACCACCTGCGCCACTGGCAGTTCGGCGGCGAGATGGTGCAGCAGGCCGACTACCACAGCGCGAGCTTTCGCCCGGCGCCGCTGGGTTTCGAGGCCGGCACGCCGCCGATTGCCAGCGTGATCGGCCTGGGCGCCAGCCTGGATTACCTGAGTTCGCTGGATCAGCACGCGGTGGTTGCCCATGAGGCGGCGTTGCATGACTACCTGCTGCGCGGGCTCAAAGCGCGCAATGGCGTGCACGTGCTGGGTTCGCCGCAGGTGGCGCTGGTCAGTTTTGTGGTCGAGGGCGTGCACAACGCCGACCTCGCGCACCTGCTGACCGAGCAAGGCATTGCCGTGCGCGCCGGCCATCACTGCGCGATGCCGCTGTTAAAGGCGATGAATCTGTCGGGGGCAATCCGTGTGTCCCTGGCGCTGTACAACGATTCCGATGACTTGGAGCGTTTTTTTGAAGCGCTGGACCAGGCACTGGATATGCTGCGATGAGCCTGCCGGTAGATGCAGCCGCCGCGCTGGAAGCCTTCCAGGCTGTCGGTAGCTGGGAGCAACGCGCGCGGATGCTGATGCAATGGGGCGAACGGCTGCCGGTGTTGGCCGATGACGAGAAGGTCGACGCCAACCTGGTGCAGGGCTGCGAGAGCCTGGTGTGGCTGGTGGGGCGTTTGCACGACGGCCATTGGCAGTTTGCCGCCAGCAGCGAGGCGCGGATGATTCGTGGGCTGGTGGCGTTGCTGCTGGCGCGGGTCAATGGGTTGTCGGCGGCCCAGTTGCAGGCAGTGGATTTGCCGGAGTGGTTCAATCAGTTGGGGCTTTCCCGCCAACTATCACCGTCGCGCAGCAATGGCCTGAATGCCGTCTTGCAGCGCATGCAAGACCTATGTGGGAGGGGGCTTGCCCCCGATGGCGTTGGATCAGCAACAAATTAGCTGACTGATACACCGCTATCGGGGGCAAGCCCCCTCCCACATTTGGATCTATGTTCGGCAGTGAGATCTAGGTGGGCTTGACCCGATCGGAGGGCCTGCGCACCCCGGCCACTATCTTGTCCACTGCCTTGGTCGCCGCCACCATGCCGAAGGTGGCGGTCACCATCATCACCGCGCCAAACCCGCCGGCGCAGTCCAGCTTGACCCCATCCCCTACAAAACTCTTCTGCAAGCAGATGCTGCCGTCCGGCTTGGGATAGCGCAGTTGCTCGGTGGAAAACACGCACGGCACGCTGTAATGACGGGTCACGGTGCGGGAGAAGTTGTAGTCGCGGCGCAAGGTGGAGCGCACTTTCGAGGCCAGCGGGTCATTGAAGGTGCGGTTCAGATCGCAGACCTGGATCAGCGTCGGGTCGATCTGCCCGCCTGCGCCACCGGTGGTGATGATCTGGATCTTGCGGCGCTTGCACCAGGCGATCAGCGCGGCCTTGGCGTTAACCGCGTCGATGCAGTCGATCACGCAATCGATGTTGGGCGTGATGTATTCGGCCATGGTGTCGCGGGTCACGAAGTCGGCCACGGCATGCACCGTGCAGTCCGGGTTGATGCCGCGCAGGCGCTCGGCCATCACTTCGACCTTGGGCTTGCCCACGGTGCTGTCCAGAGCGTGCAGTTGGCGGTTGCTGTTGCTGACGCAGACATCGTCCAGGTCAAACAGTGAAATTTCGCCCACCCCGCAGCGGGCGATGGCTTCCGCCGCCCACGAGCCTACGCCGCCGACGCCGACGATCGCCACATGCGCCGCTTTCAAGCGTTCCAGGCCTTCAATGCCATACAAGCGGGCGACGCCTGCAAACCGCGGATCTTCTGTGCTCATGACCAATACCCCAAAAACCGGCGCGCATTATGGACTACGCAGCGACAAGTTCGAAGCTTCCAGCTACAAGTAAAGAACTTAGATGGCCTTTCGCTGACTAACGTCCGGCTTTTCTCTGTCTGCTGTACGCTCAGGGAAGGGCCGGTGTAGGATGCGCGCCGTTCGGCGTAGGCCGACACCTCTGTTCGTTCCACACCCTTTGGAACCCGAAATAGCCATGTCATCGCGTAAATTTGGACTCAACCTGGTGGTAGTGCTGGCAATTGCCGCGCTGTTCACCGGCTTCTGGGCGCTGATCAACCGCCCGGTCACCACCCCCAACTGGCCCGAGCAGATCTCCGGTTTTTCCTACTCACCGTTCCAGCAGGGCCAGTACCCGCAGAAAAACCAGTTCCCGACTGACGAGCAGATGCGCCAGGACCTGGCGATCATGAGCAAGCTGACGGACAACATCCGTACCTACTCGGTCGACGGCACACTGGGCGATATCCCCAAGCTGGCGGAAGAGTTCGGCCTGCGGGTGACCCTGGGGATCTGGATCAGCCCGGACCTGGAGCGCAACGAGCGTGAAATCCAGCGCGCCATCGAAATCGCCAACAACTCGCGCAGTGTGGTGCGGGTGGTGGTCGGGAACGAAGCCGTGTTCCGTAAGGACATCACGCCTGAAGCACTGATCGTGCTGCTGGACCGCGTGCGCGCCGCCGTGAAAGTGCCGGTAACGACATCCGAGCAATGGGACATCTGGGAAAAGAACCCACAACTGGCCAAGCACGTCGACCTGATCGCCGCGCACATCCTGCCGTTCTGGGAATATATTCCGATGGACAAGGCCGGCCAGTACGTACTCGACCGCGCCAAGGATCTGAAAAAACTGTTCCCGAAAAAGCCGCTGTTGCTGTCGGAAGTTGGCTGGCCGAGCAACGGACGTATGCGCGGGGGTAATGAAACGTCGCCGGCAGACCAGGCGATTTACCTGCGCACGCTGGTCAACAAGCTCAACCGTCAGGGCTACAACTACTTCGTGATCGAAGCGTTCGACCAGCCGTGGAAAGTCAGTGACGAAGGTTCGGCAGGCGCTTACTGGGGTGTATTCAACGGCGCACGCCAGCAGAAATTCAACTTCGAAGGCCCGGTAGTCGCGATCCCGCAATGGCGCGTGCTGGCGATCGGCTCGGTGGTGCTGGCGCTGCTGTCCCTGACCCTGCTGATGATCGACGGCTCGGCCCTGCGCCAGCGTGGCCGTACCTTCCTGACCTTTATCGCATTCCTCTGCGGCTCGGTATTGGTGTGGATCGGCTACGACTACAGCCAGCAATACAGCACCTGGTTCAGCGTGACCGTGGGGATCCTGCTGGCACTCGGCGCGTTGGGCGTGTTTATCGTGTTACTGACCGAAGCCCACGAATTGGCCGAAGCGGTCTGGACCCACAAGCGCCGGCGTGAATTCCTGCCGGTTGAAGGGGATTCGGACTACCGCCCGAAAGTGTCGATCCATGTGCCGTGCTACAACGAGCCGCCAGAGATGGTCAAACAGACCCTCGACGCCCTGGCCGCCCTCGATTACCCGGACTATGAAGTCCTGATCATCGACAACAACACCAAGGACCCTGCGGTGTGGGAGCCGGTACGCGACTACTGCGAAACCCTCGGCCCGCGCTTCAAGTTCTTCCACGTCGCGCCCCTGGCCGGTTTCAAGGGCGGCGCGCTGAACTACCTGATCCCGCACACCGCCAAGGATGCCGAAGTGATCGCGGTGATCGACTCGGACTACTGCGTGTCGCCCAACTGGCTCAAGCACATGGTGCCGCACTTCGCCGACCCGAAAATCGCCGTGGTGCAGTCGCCGCAGGATTACCGCGACCAGAACGAAAGCACCTTCAAGAAGCTCTGCTACGCCGAATACAAAGGCTTCTTCCATATCGGCATGGTCACCCGCAACGACCGCGACGCGATCATCCAGCACGGCACCATGACCATGACCCGCCGCTCGGTGCTCGAAGAACTGGGCTGGGCTGACTGGTGCATCTGCGAAGACGCCGAACTGGGCCTACGGGTATTCGAGAAAGGCCTGTCGGCCGCGTATTACCACGACAGCTACGGCAAAGGCCTGATGCCGGATACCTTTATCGACTTCAAGAAACAGCGTTTCCGCTGGGCCTACGGTGCGATCCAGATCATCAAGCGTCACACCGCCAGCCTGCTGCGCGGCAAGGACACCGAGCTGACCCGTGGCCAGCGCTATCACTTCCTCGCGGGCTGGTTGCCGTGGGTGGCGGACGGCATGAACATCTTCTTCACCGTCGGCGCCTTGTTGTGGTCGGCGGCGATGATCATCGTGCCAACGCGGGTCGACCCGCCGTTGCTGATTTTCGCAATCCCGCCGTTGGCGTTGTTCGTGTTCAAGGTCGGCAAGATCATCTTCCTGTACCGCCGCGCCGTGGGCGTTAACCTCAAGGATGCGTTCTGCGCGGCGCTGGCCGGGCTGGCGTTGTCGCACACCATCGCCAAGGCGGTGCTGTATGGCTTCTTCACCACCAGCATTCCGTTCTTTCGTACACCGAAAAACGCCGATAACCACGGCTTCTGGGTGGCGATTTCCGAAGCGCGCGAAGAGATGTTCATCATGCTGCTGTTGTGGGGCGCGGCACTGGGGATCTACCTGGTGCAGGGCTTGCCGAGCAATGACATCCGCTTCTGGGTGGTGATGCTGCTGGTGCAATCGCTGCCGTATGTGGCGGCGTTGATCATGGCGTTCCTGTCGTCGCTGCCTAAACCCGCGCCGGCGCCGGAACCCGCGCCCGCCGCGTAAAAACTTGCGCAATGCACTAAACGGCGGCCTCTGGCCGCCGTTTTGCTATAAGATAACGGCCGTTTTGCTAGCCTTGGCGTCGGCCAATGCTTTGTGTGGGAGGGGGCTTGCCCCCGATGGCGGTGGGCCAGTCAACAGCTACAGTGACTGACACTCTGCAATCGGGGGCAAGCCCCCTCCCACACTGAATCTGCACCACCCTGCGTCCTGCGCCCATTACACGCTTCCGGAGTTTTTCATGACGGCCCATGCCGACCTCTCGCCGACCCTTCAACTTGCCATCGACCTGATCCGTCGCCCCTCGGTCACGCCGATCGACGCTGACTGCCAGAAGCTGATGATGCAGCGCCTGGGCGACGCCGGTTTTGCGCTGGAGCCGATGCGCATCGAAGACGTGGACAACTTCTGGGCCACCCACGGCAAACACGACGGCCCGGTGCTGTGCTTCGCCGGCCACACCGACGTGGTGCCGACCGGCCCGGTACAGGCCTGGCAGAACGACCCGTTCGACGCGTTGATCGACGAAAACGGCATGCTCTGCGGGCGTGGCGCAGCCGACATGAAAGGCAGCCTGGCCGCGATGCTGGTAGCCTCCGAGCGTTTCGTCACGGACTACCCGGACCACAAGGGTTCGGTGGCCTTTCTGATCACCAGCGATGAAGAAGGCCCGGCGCACCACGGCACCAAGGCCGTGATCGAACGCCTGGCCGCGCGCAAGGAGCGCCTGGACTGGTGCATCGTCGGCGAGCCGTCGAGCACCACCCTGGTGGGCGACGTGGTCAAGAACGGCCGTCGCGGCTCCCTCGGCGCCACCCTGACCGTACGCGGCGTGCAGGGCCACGTGGCCTACCCGCACCTGGCGAAGAACCCGATCCACCTGGCCGCCCCGGCCCTGTCCGAATTGGCCGCCGAGCATTGGGACGACGGCAACACCTTCTTCCCGCCGACCAGCTTCCAGATCTCCAACCTCAACTCCGGCACCGGCGCCACCAACGTGATTCCGGGTGACCTGACGGCGGTGTTCAACTTCCGTTTCTCCACCGAGTCCACCGTCGAAGGCCTGCAACAGCGGGTCGCGGCGATCCTGGATAAGCACGGCCTGGACTGGCACGTGGAGTGGGCGCTGTCGGGCCTGCCGTTCCTCACCGAACCGGGTGCGTTGCTCGATGCCGTGTCGGCCAGCATCAAGGCGATCACTGGTCGCGAGACCCAGGCGTCGACCAGCGGCGGCACCTCCGATGGGCGTTTCATTGCGACCCTCGGCACCCAGGTTGTGGAGCTGGGCCCGGTCAACGCGACGATCCACCAGGTCAACGAGCGCATCCTGGCCAGTGACCTCGATGTGCTGACCGAAATCTACTACCAGACCCTGATCAAGTTGCTCGCCTGATGCTCGCCTGCCCCCTTTGCAGCGCCCCGCTCAATGCGGTGGACAATGGCGTGGCGTGCCCGGCCGGGCACCGGTTCGACCGCGCGCGCCAGGGTTACCTGAACCTGTTGCCGGTGCAGCACAAGAACAGCCGCGACCCGGGCGACAACCTCGCCATGGTCGAGGCGCGCCGTGACTTCCTCAACGCCGGGCACTACGCCCCGGTGGCTAAGCGCCTGGCCGAACTGGCCGCCGAGCGCGCGCCGCAGCGCTGGGTCGACATCGGTTGTGGCGAGGGTTACTACACCGCGCAGATCGCCGACGCCCTGCCCCACACCGACGGCTACGCCCTGGATATTTCCAAGGAAGCCGTCAAGCGCGCGTGCAGGCGCAACCCGGCCGTCACCTGGTTGATCGCCAGCATGGCCCGTGTGCCGCTGGCGTCAGGCAGTTGCCAGTTTCTCGCCAGCGTATTCAGCCCGCTCGATTGGGAAGAAGCCAAGCGCCTGCTCAGCCCTGGCGGCGGCCTGATGAAGGTCGGTCCTACCAGTGGCCACCTGATGGAACTGCGCGAGCGTTTGTACGATGAAGTGCGCGAGTACACCGACGACAAGCATTTGGCCCTGGTGCCGGACGGCATGCACCTGGCGCACAGCGAAACCCTGGAGTTCACCCTGAGCCTGGCCGAGCCCCAGGACCGCGCCAACCTGCTGGCCATGACGCCCCACGGCTGGCGCGCGAGTGCCGAGCGCCGTGCCGAGGTGATCGAGGCCGCCGAGCCGCTGCTGGTCACCGTATCGATGCGCTACGATTATTTCGTGCTTCAATAACCGACTTTTTTCCGCGAATGGATTTTCGAATCCCGCAACGAGGAACATCCATGCGCCAACCTGATATCGAGATCTACCTCAAGGACGCCGACGTCGACTACAAGGCCATTGCCGCCTGGCTCGGGGCCGCTTTGGGCCCGTGCACCGACTGGGTCCAGAAGGGCCAGACCTACAAGTGCAAGGCCGGCAACGTGCCCGTGACCTGGCTGCCCAAAGCTGTAGGAAAATGGAACAGCCTGTACCTGGAAAGCGACCAGACCCCGTGGGACGACGACATCGCCTGCGCCCGCGCCGCCTTTGCCGCATTGAACGTTGAAGTGCGCTGCGCGCCGGGCACGTGGGTCGAGGAAGAGGGCGAGGAAAGCGCTGACACCTGGATTCGTATCAGTGAAGACGGTGAAGAGCAGATCACCTGGAAAACTGCATAACCTGAATTGCAAATGCAAAAAAATGTGGGAGGGGGCTTGCCCCCTCCCACATTTTGATTTGCAGTGGTTTTAGAGCCCCACCACATCCTCCGCCTGCAACCCCTTCTCGCCGGTCACCACGGCGTATTCCACCTGCTGGCCTTCGGCCAACGAGCGGTGGCCATCACCGCGAATGGCGCGGTAGTGCACGAACACATCCTTGCCGTCTTCACGCTGAATAAAGCCATAGCCCTTTGCATCGTTGAACCACTTCACATTGCCGGTTTCGCGCGTTGTCATCTGTTTTACTCCCACATGCATTTTTATTGTTGAGCTGGTCGCATTGAACTGCCGAGTATATGACAGGCTCAAAAACGATCAACTCAAGTTTACATCGCTGCTTTTTTGCCGATTTTCGGCGAATACGGCACACTACCCGCCCGAGCGCCTGCTCGGTTTTTTCCACTTGAAGCAGCTCGCCTATGACCCGCTCCCCGTTCCGCCGTCTGGTGTTTGGCACCTTGCGCCGACTGTTGTACCTCTGGGTTCGCTCGGAGACGATCAACCAGTCGTCCCTCACCCTTAACCTGGACCGCAGCCGGCCGGTGTTCTACGTCCTGCAATCGCCCTCCCTCACCGAATTGGCCGTGGTCGATGCCGAGTGCACCAAGGCCGGCCTGCCGCGCCCGGTGCTGCCGGTATCGGTGGGCCCGCTGATGGAACCGGCGGCGTTCTTCTACCTCACGCCCGAGCCCGACTGGCTCGGCCGCCAAGACAAGCGCGGCGCGCCGCCGACCCTGACCCGCCTGGTCAACACCCTCACCGAACACGCCGAAGAGAATGCACAAATCATTCCGGTCAGCGTGTTCTGGGGGCAAACCCCGGCGAGCGAATCCAGCCCATGGAAACTGCTGTTTGCCGACAGCTGGGCGGTCACCGGGCGTCTGCGCCGCTTGCTGAGCATCCTGATCCTGGGGCGCAAGACCCGCGTGCAATTCTCCGCGCCCATCAACCTGCGTGAATTGATCGAGCACAATAAAGGCCACGAACGCACCGTACGCATGGCCCAACGCATCTTGCGTGTGCACTTTCGTAACCTGAAAACCGCAGTCATCGGCCCCGACCTGTCGCACCGGCGCAACCTGGTCAAAGGCCTGGTGAATATGCCGCTGGTGCGCCAGGCTATCCTGGACGAAGCCGAGCGCGAAAAGATCAGCCCGGAAAAAGCCAAGGCCCAGGCCCTGCGCTACGGCAACGAGATCGCCTCGGACTACACCTACACCGCCATCCGCTTTCTGGAAGTGGTGTTGAGCTGGTTCTGGAACAAGATCTACGACGGCATCAAGGTCAACAACATCGAGGGTGTGCAAAAGGTTGCCCAGGGTTACGAGGTGATCTACGTGCCCTGCCACCGCAGCCATATCGACTACCTGCTGCTGTCGTACCTGCTGTTCAAGAATGGCCTGACCCCGCCGCACATCGCCGCCGGCATCAACCTGAACATGCCGGTGATCGGCAGCCTGCTGCGCCGTGGCGGTGCGTTTTTCATGCGCCGCACCTTCAAGGGCAACCCGCTGTACACCTCGGTGTTCAACGAATACCTGCACACCCTGTTCACCAAGGGTTTCCCGGTGGAGTACTTCGTCGAAGGCGGCCGCTCGCGCACCGGGCGCATGCTGCAGCCGAAGACCGGGATGCTGGCGATCACCCTGCGCAGCTTCTTGCGCTCTTCGCGCATGCCGATCGTGTTTGTGCCGGTGTATATCGGCTATGAGCGCGTGCTTGAAGGCCGCACCTACCTCGGCGAACTGCGTGGCGCGAGCAAGAAGAAAGAATCGATCTTCGATATTTTCAAAGTGGTCGGCGCGCTCAAGCAGCGTTTTGGCCAGGTCGCGGTCAACTTTGGCGAGCCGATCAAACTGGCCGAATTCCTCGACAGCGAACAACCCGACTGGCGCACCCAGGAGCTGGGGCCCAACTACAAACCGGCGTGGCTCAACGAAACCACCAACCGCCTCGGCGAACAGGTGGCGCGCCACTTGAACGAAGCGGCGGCGGTCAACCCGGTGAACCTGGTGGCGCTGGCGTTGCTGTCGACCACCCGCCTGGCCCTCGACGAACAAGCCATGGCCCGTCAGCTCGACTTGTACCTGGCGCTGCTGCGCCGCGTGCCGTACTCGCCGCACACCACCTTGCCGGAAGGCGACGGCCTGGCGCTGATCAAGCACGTCAAGGACATGGACCTGCTCTCGGAGCAGAGCGATGCCCTCGGCAAGATCCTGTATCTGGACGAGCAACACGCGGTCCTGATGACCTACTACCGCAACAACGTGCTGCACATCTTCGCCCTGCCGGCGCTGCTCGCGAGTTTCTTCCAGAGCAGCTCGCGCATGAGCCGCGAACAGATCCTGCGCTACACCCACGCGCTGTATCCGTACCTGCAATCGGAGCTGTTTATCCGCTGGTCGCTGGAGGAGCTGGACCCGGTCATCGACCAGTGGCTGGAGGCATTTGTCGAGCAGGGCCTGCTGCGCTTCGAGAACAACGTGTACCTGCGCCCGGCCCCGAGTTCGCGGCACTTTGTGCTGCTGACGCTGCTGTCCAAGAGCATCGCCCAGACCCTGCAACGCTTCTACATGGCGATCTCGCTGCTGCTCAACAGCGGCCAGAACAGCATCAGCGCCGAAGAGTTGGAAGACCTGTGCACGATCATGGCCCAGCGCCTGTCGATCCTGCATGGCCTCAACGCACCGGAGTTCTTCGACAAGAGCCTTTTCCGACATTTTATCCAGACGTTGCTGGAACAAGATGTGCTGCGCCGCGACGAGGCCGGCAAGTTGAGCTACCACGACCTGTTGGGCGAGTTGGCCGAAGGCGCGGCCAAGCGCGTGTTGCCGGCGGAGATTCGCTTGTCGATCCGCCAGGTGGCCTTGCACCGCGTGGACGGTGCAGCAGAAGCACCGGCTGGACCTGAAGAAAGCCGCTAGATTGAATCAGGCGCCGGGCGGTTTCCGGCGCCGTTGACAAGGAGCTGTACCATGAAAAAGATCATCCTCCTGGGCCTCACCGCCCTGCTCGGAGCCTGCCAATCCATGAGCCCCGCCCCCAAGGCCAGCCTCGACGGCGAAGTGTTCTACCTGCAACGCATCGCCCTGCCGCCCACCGCCACCTTGAGCGTGAGCCTGCAGGACGTCTCGCTGATGGACGCACCGGCCGTGACCCTTGCCGAGCAGAAAGGCCCGGTCAAAGGCCAGGTGCCACTGCCGTTTCACCTGAGCTACGACCCGGCCCAGGTCAAGCCAGGCCACCGTTATTCGGTGAGCGCTCGCATCGAACTGGATGGCAAGCTACTGTTTATCACCACCGAACGGCACACCGTGCAGCTCAATGGCCAGGACCCACAGCCATTGCGCCTGCGCGTCGATGCCGTTGCACACTGATATTTTCCAGACCCTAAGGAAGCGCCCATGCTCCGTAACTCCCTTCGCTTTACTGCCCTGTGTGCCGGCCTGCTGCTCGGTGCCAACGCCATGGCGCTGGACCTTGGCAGCCTGTCCCAGGGCGACGCCAGCGGCGGCCTCAAGGACGCCCTGACCCAAGGCGCGCAAATCGCCGTGAAACAACTGGGCGTACCCGGTGGTTTCAGCAACAACCCTGAAGTGAAGATCGGCCTGCCGGGCAAGCTCGGCAAAGTCGCCGACAAGCTGAAAATGTTCGGCATGGGCGACCAGGTCACCCAGCTGGAAACCAGCATGAACAAGGCCGCTGAAACCGCCGTGACCCAGGCCCAACCGATCCTGGTCAACGCGGTGAAGAACATGAGTGTGACCGACGCCAAGGGCATCCTCAGCGGTGGCCAGGACTCGGCGACGCAATACCTGAACAAAAGCAGCCGCGAAGAGATCCGCGCCAAGTTCCTGCCGATCGTCAAGGCCGCTACCGACAAGGTCGGCGTGGCCCAGCAGTACAACGCCCTGGCCGGCAAGGCTGCGGCGTTTGGCGCAGTGGACGCCAAGAGCGCCAACGTCGAAAACTACGTGACCGAACAAGCGCTGGACGGCCTGTTCAAAATGATCGCGCAGCAGGAAGAAACCATTCGCAAGAACCCGGCGGCGGCAGCCACCAGCCTGGCCAAGAAGGTGTTTGGCGCGCTGTAACCCCCTCCCTCACTGTGCCCAGGTCGACTCTGGGCACAGCTGCCTCAGGCCAAGCCTCTTAACGACTCAGCGAAAACAGCGGAATCGACGGTCGGCAGGGCTGCTGATACTCATCGACCACATGAACGTGCGGCTTACCGTATGACGGCGTGGCAACAGGCGTATGGCCAATATCCGGCTCGGTTACGTGAGGGCGATGACAGTGGCTTGCATGCGCCGGCCCCTGGGGGTGCCTGGACGCAGACTCATCGCGAGTTAAATGATTGCCCAGCAAGGCCCCCAGCAGCGCGCCTTTAAAAGCAATAATCGTGTTGAAAAAAGACATATGACACTCCGGTTACTCATTGAAAT
This sequence comes from Pseudomonas sp. AC463, assembly GCF_979253585.1. Taxonomy (NCBI): domain Bacteria; kingdom Pseudomonadati; phylum Pseudomonadota; class Gammaproteobacteria; order Pseudomonadales; family Pseudomonadaceae; genus Pseudomonas; species Pseudomonas sp. AC463. The sequence goes on from NZ_CEEDDZ010000016.1 coordinate 81,928, forward strand.
TGGCCCCGGACGCCCACTGAGGGCGCCAGGACCTGTGCCTGTCCATCAGGCAAATCTGAGTGGAGTGAAAAACCCGAACGTTCCACCTGCCCCGCAGCCGGGTTGCATCGGCATGTAAATCAATGAATCACCGAGTCTGCCAGCCGGCCCATCATCAGCGTGGCAAAACAGCAGATCGCCACGGAGGTGGCCCGGTTGATCTTCAACGGCGTGAGCCACGCCTTCTGGAACCCTTCGAAACGGCTGCCCAGCCAGATCCAGGCAGACCCCACCGGTATCACCACCGTCGCCAGGATGGCCATGAACGTGGCATAGCCCTGCAGCGAGGCAAACGTGTTGAGCGGTGCGATAAACGAAACGATCAGCAAACCCTTGGGGTTCATCACCGTGAGCCAGAAAAAATACAGGCCGGAGAAACGATCCCCGGCCGTATGGACATCACTGTTTTTTCGCCGCCACAGCTTGAACGAGACATGCAACAGGTAGCAGGCGGCCACCAATTGGATGGCCTTCAACGCCCACGGCGAATAGGCCGCCAGGTACAGCAAGGCCACGCCCCACACCGACACTTGCAGCAGGTACGCGAGGCATTCGACAAACGCCAGCTGCCATGACGCCCGGAACCCGAACAACACACCTGCGCGCAATAGCAGGGTGTTGGTCGGGCCGGGGGCAAGCAGCAACAACATCAGGGCTGAAACGGTGGCCAACATGGTTACGCGACGTCCTTCCTCACTCGGAACCACGCAGCATACAGGGCCGGCAGGAACAATAGGGTCAATGCCGTCGCCACAATCAACCCGCCCATGATCGCCACCGCCATCGGGCCGAAGAACACACTGCGCGACAGCGGGATCATTGCCAGAACCGCCGCCAGCGCTGTCAGCACAATCGGCCGGAAGCGTCGGACGGTGGCTTCGATAATCGCCTGCCACGGCGCCAGGCCGGCCTTGATGTCTTGCTCGATCTGGTCCACCAGGATCACCGAGTTACGCATGATCATGCCCGACAACGCGATGGTGCCCAGCATCGCCACGAAGCCGAAGGGCTGGCGGAACACCAGCAGGAACAGCGTCACGCCAATCAGCCCCAGCGGCGCGGTCAGAAACACCATCGCCGTGCGTGAGAAGCTGCGTAGCTGCAGCATCAGCAAAGTCAGCACTACCACGATAAACAGCGGCACACCGGCCTTCACCGAGTTCTGCCCACGGGCGGAGTCCTCAACCGTGCCGCCGACGTCCAGCAGGTAGCCATCCGGCAACTCTGCGCGCACGCCTTCGAGCGTCGGCAGGATCTGCTGCACCAGCGTCGCCGGCTGTTCCTTGCCGTAGATGTCGGCACGCACGGTCACGGTCGGCAGGCGGTTGCGGTGCCAGATAATGCCTTCTTCGAACCCATACTCCAGGGTGGCGATTTGCGACAGCGCCACACTTTTGCCGTTGTCGGTCGGCACTGCCAGGCTTGGCAGCAGCGACAACTCGGTGCGTTCATGCACGGTGCCGCGCAGGAGGATTTCGATCAACTCGTTGTCCTCCCGGTACTGGCTGACGCTGGAGCCGGTGAGGGAGCTTTGCAGGAATTTCGACAGGTTGGCGGTGCTGACGCCGAGGGCGCGGGCGCGGTCCTGGTCGATATTCAGGTACACGACTTTGCTCGGTTCTTCCCAGTCCAGGTGCACGTTGACCACGTGGGTATTTTCGCGAACCTTGGCCGCCACTTTCCGCGCCAGGGCGCGGACTTCTTCGATGTGCTCGCCGGTGACGCGGAACTGCACCGGGTAGCCCACGGGCGGGCCGTTCTCCAGGCGCGTGACCCGTGAACGCAAGTCGGGGAATTGTTCGTTGAGGGTTTCGATCAGCCAGGTGCGCAGGTTTTCGCGCTCCTCGATGGTTTTGGCCAGCACCACAAATTGCGCGAAGCTGGCGGCCGGCAGTTGCTGGTCCAGCGGCAGGTAGAAGCGCGGCGAACCAGTGCCGACGTAGGCCACATAGTTGTCGATGCCGGCGTGCTCCTTGAGCAAGGCTTCCAGGCGTTTGACCTGATCGGCCGTGTTGCTCAAGGACACGCCTTCGGCCAGCTTCAGGTCCACCATCAGCTCCAGGCGGCCGGAAGCCGGGAAGAACTGCTGGGGCACAAAGCGGAACAGCGCGACCGAACCGATAAACAGCAGCAGGGTCAGCACGATCACGGTTTTGCGCCGACGCACGCACCACTCCACCAAACGTCTTACACGCTGGTAGAACGGCGTGCCGTAGGGATCCGGGCCATCGGTGCCGTGTTTGGCTGCGTGAATTTTCGCCAGGTCCGGCAGGAGTTTTTCCCCCAGGTAAGGCACAAACACCACTGCCGCGACCCACGAGGCCAGCAACGCGATGGTCACCACCTGAAAGATCGAACGGGTGTATTCACCGGTGCTCGACTGCGCGGTGGCAATCGGCAGGAAGCCCGCCGCCGTAATCAAAGTGCCGGTGAGCATCGGGAACGCGGTGCTGGTCCAGGCGAAACTCGCAGCTTTAAGCCGGTCGTAACCCTGTTCCATTTTGATCGCCATCATTTCCACGGCGATGATTGCGTCATCCACCAGCAAGCCCAGCGCCAGTACCAGCGCACCGAGGGAAATCTTGTGCAGGCCGATGCCGAGGTAATACATGCTGGCAAAGGTCATCGCCAGCACCAGCGGGATCGCCAGGGCCACTACCATGCCGGTGCGTACGCCAAGGGAGAAGAAGCTCACCAGCAACACAATTGCCAAGGCTTCCGCCAACACCTGGACGAATTCGCCGACGCTGGTTTTCACCGCTGCCGGTTGGTCCGACACCTTGCGCAACTCCATGCCGGCCGGAAGGTTCTTTTGCAGGCGTGCGAATTCACCTTCCAGCGCCTTGCCCAACACCAGGATGTCGCCACCGTCGCGCATGGCCACGGCCAGGCCGATGGCGTCGGCGCCCATGTAGCGCATGCGCGGCGCCGGTGGGTCGTTGAAGCCGCGGTGGATGTCGGCGACATCGCCAATACGGAAGGTGCGATCACCCACACGAATCGGGAAGTTGCGGATCTCTTCCACCGTCTTGAAGTTACCCGACACGCGCAGTTGCACACGTTCGCTCGGGGTTTCAAAGAAGCCGGCGGTGGACACCGCGTTCTGTTCCTGCAACGCCTGTTGCACGGCAGCCAACGGCAAGCCTAGGGTGGCGAGCTTGAGGTTGGACAGCTCGATCCAGATCTTCTCGTCCTGTAGGCCAAGCAGCTCGACCTTGCCCACATCCGGCACCCGTTGCAGCTGAATTTGGATGCGGTCGGCGTAGTCCTTGAGCACTGCGTAGTCGAAGCCGTCGCCGGTCAGCGCGTAGATGTTGCCGAAGGTGGTGCCGAATTCATCATTGAAAAACGGCCCCTGAATATCCGGCGGCAAGGTCTGGCGGATGTCGCTGATCTTCTTGCGCACCTGGTACCACAGCTCGGGAATCTGCGCCGAGTGCATGGAATCGCGGGCCATAAAGGTGACCTGGGATTCACCGGGCCGCGAGAACGAGACAATGCGCTCGTACTCGCCGGTTTCCATGAGTTTTTTCTCGATGCGCTCGGTGACCTGGCGCGAGACTTCCTGGGCCGTGGCCCCGGGCCAGTTGGTCTTGATGACCATGGCCTTGAACGTGAACGGCGGGTCTTCGCTTTGCCCCAGCTTGGTGTAGGACAAGGTGCCGACGACTGCCAGCAGGATCATCAGGAACAGTACGATCTGGCGATTACGCAACGCCCATTCGGAAAGATTGAAACCCATCGGGGACTACTCCTTGGCCGCCAGATTCACCACACGGTTGGCGCGATCTACCGGGCGCACTTGCTGGCCCTCGTGGAGCACATGCACACCGGCGGCAATCACCCAATCGGTAGGGTTCAGGCCTTCCAGCACCGGCACGCTCTTTTCGCCGAAGGCGCCGACACGCACCGGGGTGCGTTTGAGGGTGTTGTCCGGCTGCACGCGCCAGACGTAGGACGCGCCGTTCTCCGCGCTGAGGGCAGACAGCGGCACCGACAGCGCAATTACGCCGGCGGCCTGTATGAATACGCGCGCGCTCTGGCCCAGCTCCGCCGGAACTTTACCGCCGGTGAAGGCCACGCGGGCGGCAAAGGTGCGGGACTTGGGGTCGGCTGCCGGCGACAGCTCACGGATGCGCCCGGCGAAGCGCTGGTCCGGTTGGCTCCACAACTCGACGGCGACCGGCTGGCCGATCTTGAAGCGGCCAAAACCTTGCTCCGGCAGGCTGATCAGCACTTCACGTTCGCCATCGGTGGCCAGGGTGAACACGGTTTGCCCAGCGGACACCACCTGCCCGACTTCCACCGCACGCTTGGCCACCACACCGTCCTGAGGCGCACGCAGCACGGCGTAACCGGCCTGATTGCTGGATACGTCGAACTCGGCCTTGATCTGCTTCAGGCGTGCTTCGCCCGATCGGTAGAGGTTTTCGGAATTGTCGTACTGGGAACGGCTGACCATCTGACGGTCCATCAGGGTCTTGTAGCGATCGCGCTCGGCGCGCACCAGGCTCAGGTTGGCTGCGGCGGCGGCTACCTGCGCGCGGGTGGCTTCCAATTGCAGGCGCACGTCCTGGGGGTCCAGTTCCGCCAGCGGCTGGTTGGCCTTGACGCGCTCGCCTTCCTCCACCAAACGCTTGCTGACTTTGCCACCGATGCGAAAGGCCAGGTCCGGCTCGTAACGCGCCCTTACTTCGCCTGGGAAACTGTCCATCGCCTGCGCCGACGGTTGTGGCTGCACCACCATGGCCGGGCGGATGGTAATCTGCGCAGCTTCTTCATGACCGCAAGCGGACAAGAGAAAGACCAGGCTGACAGGCAAAGCAAGGGGCAGGAACGAACTGCGCATGCTGTAGGACCTTTCGCAAATGTAGCTAGGAATAATTATACTGGCCGTTATGGTATTAATACCAAACTCGCCAGTCCAGTATTAAAGGTGAAAATGTCCGACAATCGTGTAAACACCAATAGCCCCGGGCGTCCAAAGGACATGGCAAAACGCCAGGCTATCCTCGAAGCAGCCAAAGTCCTGTTTCTGAGTAATGGTTATGCCAGCACCAGCATGGATGCCGTGGCCCTGGAGGCCGGCGTGTCGAAACTGACCGTCTATAGCCACTTCACCGACAAGGAAACCCTGTTCACCGCAGCCGTGGTGGCCACGTGTGAAGAGCAGTTACCGGTGATGTATTTCGAGCTGCCTGCGGGCATGCCGGTGGAGACTGTGTTGTTGAATATCGCGCGGGGGTTCCATCGCCTGATCAACAGCCAAGAGTCGGTCAACCTGCATCGCTTGATGATGACCACCGGCAACCAGGACGTGAAACTCTCGCAGATCTTCTTCGAAGCCGGGCCGATGCGCATGCTGCAAGGCATGGAGCGCCTGCTGTGCAAGATCGACCAGAGCGGCGCGCTGAGCATCGACAAACCGTTTACGGCGGCGGAACACTTCTTCTGCCTGCTCAAGGGCACGGCGAATTTCTGCCTGCTGTATGGCTGCGGCGGGCAACTGAGTGAAGAAGCCGCCGAGGCGCATGTGCAGGAGGTGGTGGGGTTGTTTATGCGGGCCTATCGACCCTGATGCTCAGGGCTTGAGCGCCTTCTTGGGGTAGATGTCATAACGGCTGGATTTACCATCCAGCGCATGGCTCGGCTTGGGCCCTTCAATGCACGGTGCCTTGCGCGGGCGCTTGACCACCACGCGGTGGCTGGCCAGGGCCAATGCTGCGGCGAGCAAGGCCGGGGCGTCCGGATCATCGCCCACCAGGGGGCGGAACAGGCGCATTTCCTTCTTCACCAGGGCAGTTTTCTCACGATGAGGAAACATCGGGTCCAGGTAGATCACCTGCGGCGGCTCGCCCTCCCAATTGCGCATCACGTCGATGGAGTTGCCCTTGAGCAACTGCATGCGCGCCACAATCGGCGCCACTTCGAAATCCTCCGCCGCACGCGCCAGGCCGTCTTCCAGCAAGGCGCCGATCAGCGGCTGGCGTTCGATCAGGCTCATCTCGCAGCCCAGGCTGGCCAGCACAAATGCGTCCTTGCCCAGGCCGGCCGTGGCGTCCAGCACTCGCGGGCGCACGCCTTGGGCCACACCCACCGCCTTGGCGATCATCTGCCCGCTACCGCCGCCATACAAACGCCGGTGCGCCGCGCCGCCTTCGACAAAATCCACGCGCACCGGCCCCGGTGCGTCAGGCCCAAGCTGCTGCAGCTGTAAGCCATGCTCGCCAACTTGCAGGGAAAAGTCCGCATCCGCGAGCTGCAAAGGCAAGCCAAGCAGTGCCGCCCACTGCTCGGCGCGGGCCTTGAAACTGTCGGCCATGGCCTCGACCTGGATGCGGCTGGCCGCGGGTTGTTCGCTCATCAATCACTGCACTCAAAAATATTAAGGATCGGCAAACAGCGGCCGATAAAAATCATAGTCAGGTATTTTGCCAGAGCTGAGCGTCGACCGAGAAAAATGTCAGACATTCTCCCCCTAACCATCGGTGTACTGCCGACCCACAACCACTACGGCCTGCGCAATACTCAAGCGCTGGCCGGGGTGAGTCATGTGTGGCAGGACTTCTTCGCCCGGGCGCTGGCCGACCAGCTCGGCGAAACGCCGGACGCGCTCGCCGCCAAGGCGCCTGCGCCGGCAGACCCGACGGTAGAGCCGAGCGAAGGCGCTGACCTGTTGTCGCAGATCCTCACCCAGCGTGAATGCGACGTCAAAGACACCGAGATCGCCCCGCCTGAGCCGCTGTTCCTGCCGATTGCCGAGTTTGAGACCGAGCTGCTGCCACCGGCCGCCACGCCGTTCCCTGAGGAAGAAATCGTTGCCCAACAGCGCCAGCAGAATTTCGAAAGCGGTTGGGTTCGCCCCATCGTGCTGACCGCCGGCCAGCCAGTACCCGAGCCAGGCCCGGCGCCGCAACCACGCCCGCTGCACTTGCCGATTGCCGAGTTCGAACTCGACCTGCTGCCGCCCGCCGCTACGCCGTACCCAGCCGAAGAACTGGTGGCACAACAAAAGGCCCTGGACTTCGACTACTACTGGGCACGCCCACTGATCGCCAACAACCTGCGCATCGCCGCGTAAGCCTCAGCGACACACCCACCAGCGGCCCATGTCCAGATGGAAATGGTTGCGGTGCGCGGCGTTATAGTCCGGGCTCAACACCACGTTGAAATCATCACAGGCATCGTCGCGCACCTGACGCAGGAACCGCGCCTTATCGCCCTGCCCCGGCCAATCCTTGAGCACACTGATGCTACGCCCGTCCGCGAGGCGAAAGCCGGCGATATCCAAGGCGTTCGCCGAGGCGTGCTGGCTGAGTCGCCCTTCGGCGCGGTTGTAGATATTGCGACACGCAAAGCTGCCCAAGTGCTCGACCCGCGTCACCGCTTGGCCAAACACCGCCTGGGCCGCAGGCTGCAAGCTGTGGCGCTCGAACAGGGCAAATGCGACCGCCAGCGGGCAACTGGCGAGAAAGCTGCTGCTCAAGCCTACCTGCGCGCCCTGCACGCGCAACACATTGCGCAACGGGCACGCGGCATCGGCCGCTGAGTCCGCTTGACGGCTGACGCGCAAACCAGAGGTTTCCAGCACCTGGTCGCACAGCGCCGGATCATCCTGTAAACGCCCGAGCTTGAAACGCGTCAACAGGTTCGGGCTGGCGCGCACATCCAGCGGCGCCCAGGGGTTCCAATCGGCCGGCAACGGCACCCAGCCGCGCCATACCCCGACGACAAACGCGCCGCCAAGCACCAGCAACACCCCAATCACTTTGAAAAAACCCACCGCTTAGACCTTGAAGAACTGGTTGGCCTGGCTGAACGGCATCTTGCGTTCGGTGAAGGTAAACGTGCCCAACTCATACACTTCCTGCGCCGCCCGGTAGAACTCGCCATACGCCGCCAAGGCCAAGGCTGAGCCGACGCTGATGCGCCGCACGCCCATCGCGCTCAATTGCGCCACGCTGAGGTTCAAGCCGCCGGACATCAACACATTCACCGGTTTGGGTGCGACTGCCTTGACCACCGCCAGCACTTCCTCGGCACTGCGCAAAGCCGGCGCGTAGAGCACGTCGGCACCGGCTTCAGCGTAGGCCTGCAGGCGGCGGATGGTGTCGGGCAAATCCAGGCGGCCATGCAGGAGGTTTTCCGCACGGGCTGTGAGCATGAACGCAAATGGCAGGCTGCGCGCGGCGGCAACGGCGGCTTCCACGCGCTCAACCGAGAGGTCAAAGGGATAGATCGGGTCGGCAGCAATGCCGGTGGCATCTTCGATGGAGCCGCCGACGATGCCCGTGGCGGCAGCGCGCAGGATGGTCTGGGCGCAGCCTTCGGGGGTGTCGCTGAAACCGTTTTCCAGGTCAGCGGCCACCGGCAATGCAGTCGCTCGAACAATCGAACCCGCATTGGCCAAGGTGTCTTCCAGCGACAACGCCCCTTCCGCATCCGGGCGCCCCAGGCTGAACGCGTATCCCGCGCTGGTGGTAGCCAGGGCTTCGAAACCGAGGCTGGCGAGCATGATCGCCGAGCCTGCGTCCCACGGGTTGGGCATCACGAAGGCGCGATCACGCTCATGCAGGGCCTTGAAGGTTTCGGCGCGAAGGGTTTGGGCATCCATGACTGACTCCAGGCGGGGAAAGGAACCCTAGAGTAACCCCAGTTGCTCCACTGCGGGCTCCCGATGCAGGGTCGGCAAGGGCGGCAGACCGGGCAGACGCACCATCAACTTGGCGTGAAAGCGCAGGGCCAGTTGCGCGGCGAGGCGGTTGTCGGAGGTGTGCAGGAACACGTAGGGCGTGCGCCCCTCTTCGATCCAGCCGGCGACTTTCTCCACCCACGGGATCAGGAACGGGTCGTTGGCTTCCAGCTCCGGGTGGCCGATGAATCGCACCTGAGGAAACAGAGTCAACGCGGCCGGGCGCGGTGGCACCTTGGGTTTCTTCGATTGGGCATGCAGCACGGCGGCCGAGGTGGAGGTGCAACTGAACAGGGGCCGCGAGTCGAGGCAGATGCGTTCGACGCCACGGTCGCGCAACAAACGATTAAGCCTGCGCTCGGCATCGCCCTTGGCGAAGAACTCCAGGTGACGCACTTCCACCGCCAGGGGCCGCTCCAGCCCATCGATAAAACCGGCCAACTCACCCAGGCGTTGCGGTGAGAAATTCGCCGAGAGCTGCAGCCATAACGGCGAAACCCGCGCGCCCAATGGGCTCATCAAGCCCACGAAGCTCTCTGCGGCCGGCAGTTGCTCACGCAGGTCGCCGCCGTGGCTGATATCCCCGGGGAATTTGGCCGTGAAGCGAAAATCCTCGGGCATGATTTCAGCCCAGCGCTGCACGGTGGCGGCTGAGGGTCGGGCATAAAAGGTGGTGTTGCCTTCAACGGCGTTGAAGACATGGGAATAGAGCGCGAGGTAATCGCTGGAACGCGCATCGGCGGGGTACAGGTACTCGCGCCAGGCGTTTTCACTCCAGGACGGGCAGCCGATGAAGTAAGGCAAACGCATCAGATGTGGATATCGAGGCCCAGCACTTCCATATCCCATTCGACAAAGCCGGCAGTAGTCAGGTAGCTGGCCAGGGCGGTGGCGACGCTTTTGCTCATGGAGCGCGGGAAGACCATGTCTTGCTGACGTGCAGGAAGACCGCTGATACGTGCTTGGGAATTGTGTTGCGCGTCGGCTTGGACTTCGATGAAGTCCGGCGAATCCTCGACGGAATCGTCCACCGTGGCGTTTGCCTTACGCGGCTTGCGCTTGATTGGGTACGACTGTGAGGAAAAGCCATCAATACGCATGGGCGCGAACTCGCTATCAGTAATGGCATTTTGGCAGCACTATCCCTAGCGCGCAAATGCTCTGGTGATAACTAGAACACATAATTTGAAAAAGGTTTAAAAACAGGGTCAAATTCTGACGATTGGCGACTTTTGCCGCCAACTGCCACTATTTTGCCGTCAAATAATCCCGCGTTCCGCCTTGGTCTGCGCCACTTTATCGCGCAGGTATACCGGCGCAGCCTCGTCAGCAGGAATCGCCTCGCCACGTTCAAACGCGAAGCGTGCCAGGGTCAACAAGTCTTCGGCGTGGGGCAACATTGCAGCATCCTGGCCCACCAGCGGCACGGCGATGCGCTCGCCGTAACCCCAGCCGGTGCCAGCACCGAACCAGTCACCGCTGGCGTCGGCAGGCAATGCCGATGCTTGCGGTGGCTGCACGGCCTCCACACCCACCAAGCGCATTTCGCCGGCGGTTTCGCGGTAGCAACCCCAGTACACCTCATCCATGCGCGCATCAATCGCCGCCGCCACTTGCGTAGCGCCGTGTTCACGCAGCGCGCGCTGGGCCAGCACCGCCAGGTTGGACACCGGCAGCACCGGGCGCTCCAGCGCAAAGGCCAGGCCCTGGACCACGCCGATGGCGATACGCACGCCGGTAAACGCGCCCGGGCCGCGGCCGAAGGCGATGGCATCGACGGCCGCCAGGGTGGTGCCGGCGTCTTCCAGCAGTTGCTTGATCATCGGCAACAGCTTCTGCGCGTGCAGGCGCGGGATCACCTCGTAGTGGCTGGTTACCTTGCCATCGTGCAGCAAGGCAACGGAGCAAGCTTCAGTCGCGGTGTCCAGGGCCAGCAGGGTGCTCATCGGTGTGGGTGTCCAAGTTGAAAAAAAGTGCGCCAGTATAAACAACAACGGCCCGCAAGCGGGCCGTTAGCGTGAAGCAGTGGGCTGGATCAGCTCAGTGCCTGCAACACCTTGGCGGTGATGGCTTCTACCGAGCCAACGCCAGGGATATGGCTGTACTTCGGCTTGCCCTGTGCAGCGGACAGCTTCTGGTAGAAATCCACCAGCGGCTTGGTCTGCGAATGGTAGACCGACAGGCGATGACGCACGGTTTCTTCAGTGTCGTCCTTACGCTGTACCAGTTCTTCACCGGTCACATCGTCCTTGCCTTCAACCTTCGGCGGGTTGTAGACCACGTGGTAAACGCGGCCCGAGCCTTCGTGAACACGACGGCCGGCAATACGCTGAACGATTTCTTCGTCTTCAACGGCGATTTCAACCACGGCATCCAGCTCAACACCGGCAGTCACCAGGGCTTCAGCCTGGGGAATGGTGCGCGGGAAGCCGTCGAACAGGAAACCGTTGGCGCAGTCAGGCTGTGCAATACGGTCCTGGACCAGGGCGATGATCAGGTCATCGGACACCAGGCCACCGGCATCCATGATGCTTTTGGCTTGAACGCCCAGCTCGGTGCCTGCTTTTACCGCAGCGCGCAGCATGTCACCGGTGGAGATTTGTGGAATGCCGAATTTTTCAGTGATGAACTTTGCCTGAGTACCTTTACCGGCCCCGGGAGCTCCCAGCAGAATGACGCGCATCGATGTGCTCCTCAATTTTTTATAGAGATGACGCTCGGATTCGCCGCGTGGGGCCAATCTCGTACAAATATGGCTTTTCAGGCCGCACAAACGGCCAAAGGCTGATCAAGATACACAGCAGGCCCCCCGCACACAAGCCGCCGAAAGTCGCAGGAACCCGCGCGGCGCTTACGTCACAGGTAGGGTGTGCCTGAGTGCAACCTGGCCGTACAAACGGCGGCCGCCCGTTTCGGGACGGCCGCTGTGGTTTAACTGCAAGCCTTTGAGAACACGCAAAAAATCTCAGCCGGTGTTGCGCAAACCGGCGGCAATACCGGCCACGGACACCAGCAGCGCCTGTTCCAGAGGGCTGCCCTGTGCTGCGTCCTGTTGACGCGAGCGCGCCAGCAACTCGGCCTGCAACCGGTGCAACGGGTCGAGGTAGGTGTTGCGCAGGCGAATGAACTCCAGGGTGTCCGGGCTATGCGCCAGCAGCTGCGACTGGCCGGTCAGGCCAAGCACCACGCTGCATGCCTGCGACAATAGGTCGCGTAAGTGCGCGCCCAATGGCAACAGGTCCGGCTGCACCAGGCGCTCGTCATACAGGCGGGCGATGTCGGCATCGGCCTTGGCCAGCACCATTTCCAGCATGTCGATGCGCGTACGGAAGAACGGCCATTGCTCGCGCATCTGCCCCAGCAGTTCGCCTTCTCCGCGTTCCAGCGCCTTGCTCAATGCGGCTTCCCAGCCCAGCCAGGCCGGCAGCATCAGGCGGGTCTGGGTCCAGCCGAAGATCCACGGAATCGCGCGCAAACTTTCGATACCACCCGCACGGCGCTTGGCCGGACGACTGCCCAGAGGCAAGCGGCCCAGTTCCTGCTCCGGCGTGGATTGGCGGAAGTACTCGACGAACTGCGGATTTTCCCGCACCACGGCGCGGTAAGCGCTGACACCATCTGCCGCCAATTCGTCCATCAAATGGCGCCAGGCCGGCTCGGGCGGTGGCGGCGGCAACAGCGTCGCCTCCAGCACCGCGGCCAGGTAAAGGTTGAGGTTCTGTTCGGCGATGTCCGGCAGGCCGAACTTGAAGCGGATCATCTCGCCCTGTTCGGTGGTACGGAAACGCCCCGCCACCGAGCCCGGTGGCTGCGACAGGATCGCCGCGTGGGCCGGGCCGCCGCCACGCCCGACGGTGCCGCCACGACCGTGGAACAACAGCAGCTCCACTTGCTGCTCGCGGCAGATATCCACCAAGCGCTCCTGCGCGCGGTACTGCGCCCAGGCGGCGGCGGTGGTGCCGGCGTCCTTGGCCGAGTCCGAATAGCCGATCATCACTTCCTGCGGGCCCTGCAGCCGCGTGCGATAACCCGGCAACAGCAGCAGTTGTTCAATGACCGGGCCGGCGTTATCCAGGTCGGCCAGGGTTTCGAACAGCGGCACCACGCGCATCGGCCGTTGCACGCCCGACTCTTTAAGCAGCAGTTGCACCGCGAGCACGTCCGACGCGGCGCCGGCCATCGAAATGACATACGAGCCAAGCGACGCTGCCGGGGCGGCGGCGACTTCCTTACAGGTGTTAAGCACTTCGGCAGTATCAGCCGACGGCTTGAAATAGCCGGGCAGCAATGGTCGACGGTTGGCGAGTTCCTTCATCAGGAAGCTGATGCGCGCGTCTTCGTCCCACTCTTCGTAACGACCCAGGCCCAGGTAGTCGGTGATTTCGGTCATGGCCGCCGAATGGCGACTGGAATCCTGACGCACATCCAGGCGCACCAGGAACAGGCCAAAGGTCACCGCGCGACGCAGGCAATCGAGCAGCGGGCCATCGGCGATCACGCCCATGCCGCATTCGTGCAGCGACTGGTAGCACAGCTCCAGCGGGTCGAGCAGGTCGCGGTTGTTCTGCAACACCGCCGCCGGCGCCGGGGTGCTGGCGGTCAACGAGGTGTGGGCCCACTGGCGCGTGGCGCGCAGGCGTTCGCGCAGTTGCTTGAGCAGTGCGCGGTAGGGTTCAACGCTGTCACCCACTTGGGCCTGCAACGCCTTGTTGGCCTGCTGCATCGACAGCTCGGAAGCCAGGTGATCGATATCGCGCAGGTACAGATCCGCGGCCATCCAGCGTGCCAGCAACAGTACCTCGCGGGTGACCGGCGCGGTGACGTTGGGGTTGCCGTCGCGGTCGCCGCCCATCCAGGAGGCGAAGCGAATCGGCGCCGCCTCCAGCGGTAGGCGCAGGCCGGTGGCGGCGTGCAAGGCCTGGTCGGCCTTGCGCAGGTAATTGGGGATGGCGTGCCACAGCGAATGCTCGATCACCGCAAAGCCCCATTTGGCTTCGTCCACCGGGGTGGGCCGGGTGCGGCGGATTTCTTCGGTGTGCCAGGCTTCGGCGATCAGCCGTTGCAGGCGCTGGCGGATCTGCTCGCGCTCAGCGGTGGTGAGGTCGCGGTGATCCTGCAGCGCCAGTTGCGCGGCGATCGCGTCGTATTTCTGGATCAGGGTGCGGCGCGCCACTTCGGTGGGGTGCGCGGTGAGGACCAGCTCGATCTCCAGGCGCCCCAGCTGGCGGGCCAGGGATTCATTGCTGTGGCCTTCGCTTTGCAGGCGGGCGAGCAACTCCGGCAACACGCGGGACTCGAACGGCGCCGGCTGCGACTCGTCGCGCCGGTGAATCAGCTGGTATTGCTCGGCGATATTCGCCAGGTTGAGGAACTGGTTGAACGCCCGGGCCACCGGCAGCAGTTCATCTTCCTGCAACTGGTTGAGGCTGGCGCTCAGTTCATCGCCAGCGGCTTTTTCCGAGTCGGCGCCACGCCGGTCGGCCTTGGCGCCTTTGCGGATCTGCTCGATCTTGTCGAGAAAATCATCGCCGTACTGCTCTCGAATGGTATTGCCCAACAGCTCACCCAGCAGGTGAACATCCTCACGCAAGCGTGCATCGATATCACTCATCAGCCAATCTCCAGCCAGAAATCCGGGACGCGAAGGTCTGCCAGAGTGCCGCCAGCATCGTTTTATGACAAGACTTTAAACCTTGTGAGTTGCAGCTAGTCTCAACCTTAGTCGCCGCGTTTATCCACGCAGGCGGCTGGACACTCATCACCGCCCGCGACCGCGGGTTTTATTGAGGTTGCCATGAAAATTCGAGAACTGGCCCAGCATTGGGAAGAAAACGCCAAGGGTCGCCTGACAGCGACCGAATACGCGATTCATCTGGATGTAGAGGCCGCCGCCAGGCTGGCGGCCATCGCCGAGATGTACCCCAAACGCAACACCGAAGAGCTGCTCGGCGAGCTGATCGGCGCCGCCCTTGAAGAGCTGGAAGCCAGCTTCCCGTACATCAAGGGCCAGCACGTGATCGCCACTGACGAAGAGGGCGACCCGCTGTACGAAGAAAGCGAGCACGCAATAGGAAAAACTCAATATCTCTTGAAAGCCGCGTAGAACATGGCTTCGCGATCATTTCAGAGAACGATGAGTGATAAAGACAGTCCTAGATTTACGACACATGTAGCCACGCCGGAGATACCCCATGGACACCTTCAAAACGATGCTCAGTAACTGGGAAAACAAAGCTCACGAAACCTCGAAGCTTGTTGAAATCACCCTGACCATTCGCCAACAAGACCTAGTGAAAATCAAGGCGTTTGCGGAAGCCTATGGACTAGATCAAAGCATCATCACGGAAGGTCTGATTCACTCTGCTATAAAAGAAGCGGAAACAGCCATGCCCTACGTCAAAGGGACTAAGGTGATCCGAGTGGAAGAAGGTGAAGAGATTTTTGCCGACGCTGGTAAGACACCCGCCTACGTCGAAGCTGAACAAGCAATTTCAAAGACCCTACGGGGATAGGGTCTTAGAGACGAAACACTAGCCTCGCAAGGGGCTATTCAGTTTGATCTTGTTGAAGCCGCAATTCTTCCTCTGCCTGAGCAAATAATTTTTCGTAACCTTTGAATTTGCCCATTCTTGACTTGTTCAGCAGAGAAACCTCAGACAATTTCATCAGACAACGATAAGTCTTAACGAAAATTTCGCTGTATGAATTCTGAATGTGTTGCTCAGGCGAACTGACCTGACCACATTTCAGACACATTCTGACGTAGTGAGTGAGATTGTAATCATCAAGCGAGCTGAAATAATCATAATATTCAGCCTCGGTTTTTTTTGCGGCACTGTTTCTGACATCTGTACTATTAAATCCAGACACCTTGTAGGCATGCTCAATAAGCTCAGCTAGGCTTTTCTCAACTACCAAACCATCAAAGTATTCGTCAAGTTTTTGCTGAACGTAGTCGTGTTCCGGCCAACGAAACAAATCACTCTTCTTCTGGATATTTTTATTAACTATTATAGTATCAAAGTATTTGTCAATAACTGGTTTGATTTTATCATCACGTCCGGCTTCAGTGTAAACACAAGCGACACCATCCAAATTACTAACTTCAAAGTTGACAAGAGACTTTTCAATCGCCAAATCGAAAGCTTCAAATACTTTATCGTCATTATCAAGAAAAGACGCATGATAGATATTCCAAGCATCCTGCAGCAAAGCGATTTCTGACTCATGCTTGATTTTAGCTTCCAGAGCTTTGATAACCTCCTTCAAAGATTCTTCGTCAGCATACCCCTTCTTCACCAAATCAATGATAGCAACATCAAATTCATCGCACCGAGTAAAGCCATAGTCGTCAAGGTAACTAGTCTTTTCCTCGATAGATTTTTTCAGCTTGGCTTCGACTTCATTCACTTCATCGCCGGGAAGGTCAGTATCAATATACCCTCCCCCATAATTCAGAATAAAATCGAGATCAACCTTCGCAGTATCACCGCCATATTTAGACAAAATTGCTAACGGCAAAACATGAAGAGCCTGCTCAATGACATGATCGTTAGCACCCTCTAATGTCTTTTTGAGAAGGCCAGCAAAATAATCAATCTTCTTGAGCAACCGAATATTGTTAATATCCAGCCTACTGACATTCTTTGTAAGAATCTCATGTAATTTACTATTGGTAGAAAAAACGAGCTTCACCGATTCTTCTACAGAAGGATTGAAAGTCACCTCATAGTCAAAGACTTTCTCATGATACGAGAAAAAATCATCGCCAGATTTTAGCGTTCCATCGTTGAGCAGCATTACAACGCGGCAGTTTTTGCTTTCAATCAACAGAGAGATTAGACCTAATACTTCTCTATCGTGTAGCCCTGAACCTTTCCGCTCGAAATCATCGAGACAGACCAGCGTATCAGTAACGCGGAGGAACTGAAGACTCTCGACTATTGGGCCAATACCTTTAACTCCCATCGCTGATACATCATTGAACAGGGATGAACCTTTACGCATCCACCCCGCGAATCGACCTGAAATGTCTTTAAGGTTCTCTTCAAACGAGCTTTCATCAGAAGCGATATGAGCACGCTCCCGATAAACCTTGTTTTCATAGATTGATTTCTTCAAGTCTTTCAGGCTATTCAGCCCAAAGAGAGAAACGTAAGAGTAATTACGTTTATGGAACGAATCCCGGCTTTCAAGCACGACTTGTTTCCAAAGGTGGGTCTTACCCGTCCCCCAATCCCCTTTCAGAACAATTGCCCTATCCTTTTCGCCTTTGACGAAATCTACAAGGGCTAACTTGACCTTTTTAACGGACATTAACGCACTCCCTTGACCTTATTCATTTATGACTACCTATCATCGCAAAGCAGCGGAATCTCATCAGGAACAACGGAAATCACCGAATCACTAGAATGATTCGCTCTTCCTATACACCACAGAGACTGCCAGTCTTCTTCTCTAATACTTGAAAAAAAGACAATATCGAAACATCTAACTTTTTTAGACATCCTCGGTAACTGGATGATATTACCAAAAAAATCAATCGTGGGAGATTTCGCAATCACAACCTCAGCTTGTTCTTCTGAAGAGAAAACTTTAATAGCTTTGCTTTCTTTATCATCAATCCGTGCAGTGAAAATTTTCTCTCCATAATCAAGCTTGCGAATCACATCACCCTTGAAAAGCTGGGCGTATAGTTCGATGTATCGTTCATCCTGCAGCGTCAAATCTAAGGTTTTCAATCTGAGCTGCTTAGGAATTTTGGAGGCAATAATTCTAGAGCACTCAGCGACCTCTACGATTTTTTTCAATCGATCAAATATCTCAGTGTAGTCACCATACGTCCCATCCCAGAGACGCATAGGTTCACCGTTAAGAACTATTTCAACTGAAATCCTAGACTTTGGATATTTTACAACGAAGTCATAGGCTCTTTTAATACGGTGATAATGCCGTAAATTATCAAGCGACTGCCCTAACCAGCCAGCAACGTCGAAAGTATAGGTTGCGTCTACCTTGTAGCGATCATGAATAAAATAACGATAGGTAAAGAATCCATTTAATGCAGAACCTTCAATAGCGAATTGTTTTGACCCCTTCCCCATTAATGATTCAGTTTCAGCCAGTTCAAATTCAGCTTCATCACTTACAAAATAGATACAGGTTTCTAGTCGTCGCTTACTCGGCGTGAGCGTAAGAGTTCCGCCAACGATGACTTTATTAAGATGTTCAAATAGTTTGGAACCTACGAATTTGAAATCCTTAGTAGGTATATGAACCGGCTCCCCCATTTCAGTCATGTTTTGCCATGCCTGATCAGCAGAAGCATTGGCTTCATCATCATTAAAAACTATCTGAATTTCTGGTGCAGGGTCAGTGATGGGAATCAGCTCATGCACGACAGAACCGCTTGTAGCAGTGACGACAACCTTAAAGTTTGGATCGATACTGTTTACTGACTGTTCATAGCCTTCAACAACCGCCGAGACATCGAAATTTGCCGGACTACCTGACTTCGTAATTAGGGAAATAGTTGCTTCAAGAATCCCCGCACGAATTTTGTTCTCAGCCTCAAATGGTGCCATCGGAATCACACCAACCAGCGAAGAAACGTAGGATTGATGAACAGCCTTCATTTGTTTCAAATGAGCTACGGTATGAAATACTTCCTCATTGTCAATCAGCTTGGAGCACGAATAGCACATCCAGATACCGTTATCGAAATGTTTTCTTTCTGCTCTAGTTTGGGTTGCGTCCCACCGCTTCGCACCCGGCCCGCTCGCAGCAGCACAAATATGTGCGGCGACACCAATGCTATTTTTCCTGTCCCCTGCATCCGTGGAGCCAATCGTGAAGACACGACAACGCGAACAGAGATTAGCCGCTCTCACACATAGCTCATACTTGGTCGTTTCTGAGAAGTCGTCACGGGTGCTCACGCTGGCCCCTTCATCAACAACCTTTGGTGCTCTGGTCTTCCGTGGGGCCATCGTTGGTAACTCGCAATCGTGTAGGTGGAATCTTGTACAGGCGTTTTAACATCGAACGCTGGGGCACACCAAGAAATGGTGCTGGTATCGACACCCGGAAACGACCAAATCTCATGACAAAATTGGGCTACGCTTGCCTTTAATGGATCAGCTCGCCCACAAAATTCTCTATTGCTCTGCCCGCTGTACGAAGACGTCGGCCCTACCCCGCGCTTTCTCACCTTGTCACGCCGTTATCTGCATGATTTGTCGGCCAGCGCCGACGAACCGAAGCACTGATAAACACGCATAAACCCCGGAAAACCCCTTGTATTCCGGGCCTCTCAGAGGCCCGGCGTACCGCTGCACGGTGCGAAAGTTCCAACTTTTAAACACTGACCATTCAGTCAGATATTTTTTTAGGCAAATCGCCATCTTCTCTGAACTATTCAAAAAAGCCTCCGGTCACAGCCAGTAAGCCATCACTTGGAACAGCCGTTTGAATAGGTGCCACAGGCTTAACCGCCGGGCCCGCCGCCGCTGACCACCTGCGATGGATTTTGATGTTTCTCAGGAGTAATCCAATGGAGTTGAAGACGATGAAGACCAGCACTGCCAAATCCTCGTTTAACCACCTGCGCGGGCTCAAATTGGCCGCGCTGGCAATCGGCACCAGCTTCGTTTTGGCTGGCTGCGCCGGCAACCCACCGACCGAGCAATACGCCGTGACCCAATCGGCAGTAAACAGCGCGGTCAGCGCCGGCGGCACCGAGTACGCAGCCGTGGAAATGAAGTCGGCCCAGGACAAGCTCAAGCAAGCCGAAATCGCCATGCACGACAAGAACTACGACGAAGCCCGTCGCCTGGCTGAACAAGCCGAGTGGGACGCGCGCGTCGCTGAGCGTAAAGCCCAGGCTACCAAGGCTGAACAGGCTGTAGCGGACTCCCAGAAGGCCGTCGACGATCTGCGCAGGGAAGGCATGCGCCCGGCTGCTATCCAGCAGAAGTAAGACACTTCCTGTGACTGCATCGCACCTGATATCGAATTGAAAGGACGACACGACTATGCGTAAACAATTGATGATCCCTGCCCTGCTGGCGATGAGCGTTGCACTGGCGGCCTGCTCCACCCCGCCGAACGCGAACCTGGAAAATGCACGGACCAATTTCTCGGCCCTGCAAACCAACCCGCAAGCCACCAAGCTCGCGGCGCTGGAAACCAAGGACGCCAGCGAATGGCTGGACAAGGCTGACAAAGCCTTCCGCGATAACGAAAACGAAAAGAAAGTTGATCAGTTGGCTTACCTGACCAACCAGCGCGTTGAAGTGGCCAAAGACACCATCGTGCTGCGTGAATCCGAAGCCAAGCTGAAAAACGCCGGCGACGATCGTGCCCGTGCCCTGCTGGATGCACGTGATGCGCAGATCAAGCAGTTGCAAGACAGCCTGAACGCCAAGCAGACCGATCGCGGTACGCTGGTGACCTTCGGTGACGTGCTGTTCGCCACCAACAAGTCCGACCTGAAATCCAGCGGCCTGGTGAACATCACCAAGCTGGCGCAGTTCCTGCGCGACAACCCAGACCGTAAAGTGATCGTTGAAGGCTACACCGACAGCACCGGTTCCGACTCGTACAACCAGAGCCTGTCGGAGCGCCGTGCCGCTTCCGTACAACGTGCACTGGCGCAGCAAGGCGTGGATATCTCGCGCATCGTGACCCAGGGTTACGGCAAGGAATACCCGGTTGCCGATAACGGCAGCGTCTCGGGCCGTGCCATGAACCGCCGCGTTGAAGTGACCATCTCCAACGACAACCAGCCAGTCAAGCCGCGCTCTTCCGTTGCTAACTGATTGATTGATGCACCATGAAAAAACCCACCTCACGGTGGGTTTTTTTATTTTCAGACCTCGACTTTCCGGCCGTTGTCGCTCTCCGGCATCATCGATGCCATGTCTTTAGCGCCCGCCTTGTCGCCTCCACCCAGCATCATTTCCAGCATCTTCAACGGGTCGTTGCCGCCTTTCTCAGCGCCCTGCCCGCCTTCCGCGCCTTCGGCACCTTGCTGCCCACCCGCTTGCTGCCCCAGGCTTTGCATGCCTTTCATCATTTCCATCATCTTGCCAATGGCACCAATGCCACTCATCGGATCCATTATTCAACTCCCAGGTTCGCTATGCGTAAGTTAGATGCCAGCAACGCTGACAACCCAGTCAGTGGCGTCTTACGCAATACGGTTCCAAATATTTCCTGAGTGCGACCCTGTGGCTGAAGGCAGAACTATTGCTGCAACTGCAGCGTTTCCTGGCCCATGCAGCGCACGGCCTGCTTCTTGTTGTTCACCAAGACACCGCTGAGGCCTTTCTGCTCGGTATCGAACATTACCAGCACGCCATCCACGCACTGGGCCACTTGGGCGGCAGGGGTCAGGGAAATTTTGTAGTCCTCACCGGGCACGGTCTTGAGCAGGGTGAAGTCGCTGAGCAGCAACGCGTCCTCGGGTTTGGCGAAGTGCAGGTAGCCGTAGTACCACAGGCAACCGACGGTACCGATGATGGTGCCGATGCCGGTGAGGATCAGCGGGATCATGTTGCGTTCTTCGCTCATTGCGGGCTCTCTGAGTCAACGTTGGAAATGGGGTAATTCGGGATTTCACCCAGGCGGCGCAAGCCGTTGAAGTGCTGGGGGTCGTCCAGATAACGCAGCATCACGGTTTGCCAGGTCTTGTCGGCGAAGGTCTGCACGTGACCACCTCGGGTCAACTGCAGCACACGGGGCGGCGGCGCCGCCTGGTACAGGCGGATGCCGTTGGCCACCGGCACGATCGGGTCATCCAGGCTGTGGAACAACAGCTTGGGCACGCCGGTCAGCCGGGGCATGGCATGGATCGCACTGTCGGCATCCGGCACCAGCCAGGACAACGGC
Organism: Pseudomonas sp. AC463; assembly: GCF_979253585.1. Lineage (NCBI taxonomy): Bacteria > Pseudomonadati > Pseudomonadota > Gammaproteobacteria > Pseudomonadales > Pseudomonadaceae > Pseudomonas > Pseudomonas sp. AC463. The sequence goes on from NZ_CEEDDZ010000016.1 coordinate 103,550, forward strand.
ACCTGCAACGGCCATGTTAACCAGGAGGTACTCAGGGCGAATTGTCCTACGTCACGGTAACTGGCGGGCACGCCGTCCAATACCAGGGCCTTGAGTTGCGCCTGGCGCTCCGGGTGCTCTGCCAGGTAATGCACCGCCAGCGCGCCGCCCAGGCTTTGGCCGAGCACGATAAGCGGCTGGCCCTGGGTTTCGGGTGCCTTGTCGAGCCAGTTGAACGCTGCGTCCACATCCTGGTAGATCGCCGGCAATGACGGTTTGCCTTCCGACAGCCCATAGCCGCGATAGTCCAGCAGCAGCACTTGATAGCCCTGCTCCGGCAACCACCAACTGCCGCCGAGGTGCCAGGCCAGGTTGCCGCCATTGCCATGCAGGTGCAGCACCGTGCCCTTGAGCGGCACGCCGGGTTTGGCCGGCAGCCACCAGGCGTGCAGCTTCACGCCATCGCGGGTGGTGAGGGTGACGTCGCGGTAGGCCAGGTGGGCTTTTTCCGGCGTAAACGGCAAGCCGGGCTCGGGGTAGAACAGCAGCGAGCTGCAGCCGTTCAATGTGAGTAGCAGGCACAGAATGCCGAGGATTCTCATCCGTTGAAAGCCTCGCGATTGAGATGAAATTGCCAAACTTGTGCAGATCTACTGACGTGTGGAGATTTAAATGTGGGAGGGGGCTTGCCCCCGATAGCGGTGAATCAGGTACACATAGGTGGCTGACACACCGCCATCGGGGGCAAGCCCCCTCCCACATTTTCAGCCGGTTTCGTCAGTTATATTCTTTACAGGATATTCGAGTAATCCGCCTCGATCCGGTCCAGGCTCAGGTGGTTGAGGAAGTTGGAGAAACACATCCACGCCGCCAATGCGTTCATGTCGCGAAACTGCTCCGGCAGGTACTTGGGCGGCACCACCAGGCCTTCATCCACCAGTTGGCGCAGGGTGCGCATGTCTTCCAGGGTGGTCTTGCCGCAGAACAGCAGCGGCACCTGCTCCAGCTTGCCTTTGCGCACGGCCAGCTGGATGTAGTTGTAGACCATGATAAAGCCCTTGAGGTAGGACAAATCCTTGGTGAACGGCAGACCGTTCGGCACCGAGCCACGGAATACCCGGCTGGCATTGCCGTAGCTCTCGGCCATCTCGAAGCCTTGCTCGCGGAAGAACTCGAACACCTGCAGGAAGTCAGCGCCCTCCTCCACCATATGGATGGCGCGGGTGCGGTTGGTCAACTTGCGCAGGCGGCTGGGGTAGGAGGCAAACGTGATGATCTCCATCAGAATCGCCAGGCCTTCCTGGGTCACGGTGGACGACGGCGGGCCCTTGGACAGGAAGGTGCAGATTGGTTGGTTCTGGCCGTTGAGGGTGGTGCCCACGTGGACCAGGCCTTCATGCACTTCGAGGGCGCGCACGTCGCGGTCGTTGAACATCGCGTCGGCGCGGATCTTGATGTAGTCGGCGCCCGCCGCCGCGTCGGCGACGATGCCGTCGGACTCGAACACGCGGATGGTTTCTTCGGCCTCGCCAAACACCTTGTTCAGGCGAGTCTGCAGCAGCGCCACGGCGTCCTTGGCGGTGAGGGTCTTGGCTTCGTCCTTGAGGTCGCCACGGCCGTCGATGTTGTTGAGGTAGTCGGAGAGCATCAGGCCCAGGTCGGCCAGCGTCGGGTCGCCGGCGTGGAACGCATCGGAGGCGGCGCCGTACAGCTCCTGGGAGATCAGGCCGAAATCCTCGGTGCCGCGCGCTTCGAGCATGCGCACCACCATGCGGTACTCGCGGCACATGCGGCGCATGATCTGCCCCACCGGGCTGAACTGGCCGAGGCGGCGGGTGATGTCGCGTTCGATGTTCTGGAACTCCAGCTTCACCGCGCTGGAGTCGAACGCCAGCGGGCGGTTCAGGTAGTAGTCACGGCTCACGGCGGGCATTTCCTTGCCCTTGGCCTTGAGGAATCCCTGGCGAATGTTCTCGTCCCACTTCACGGCGTCGAGGACGCGAATCGGTGTTTGCGCCAGCACAATGCGATCAGACAAGGTGCGTATCGTCTGCTGGTAATCGTCCACCCGGTGCTTCCTCTTTAAACGTTATTTGCCCGCGCGCTGGTAGCGCACGGCTTCAACGAACACATCGGCATTGGCCGGGTCATCCAGGTAGGCAAACACCTGGCTCATGGGGCTGTCCACCAGCACGCCGTCGCCTTCGACGGTTTCCACGGTATGGCCCTGCAAGGCCTTGTGGCCGATAGCTTGATGGACCTGCTCGAGCTCGAGGTTGTAGACCACCAATTCGTGCTTTTCATCAAACTCAAACCCGGCAAGGATGAAATGCCCGCCAAGCTTGGCCGGCAACGGCGCCGACAGGTACCAGCGGCTGCCATGGCGCGAGACGGTAAACAGGTACTCGTCGCGCTGGCCCGGCTTGGCTGTAGGGTAGCTCACGGCTTTATATTGGTTTTTACCCGCATGGGTAATCTGCAGGTTGAGCGGCTCACCCCAGGCATTTTTGCTGGCCCATTTTCCCAGCAATTCATCCGGCGCCGCTTCCCGGGCCGGCAGCGGGTCCTTGAAGGTCACCAGGCAACCGCTCAACAGCAGAAACGACAAGGCGATTGCCATGACACGCCAGGTTTTCATCGGACATCCCCCGGTGTCAGACCGAGGCCAACACCAAATGCATGTAACGCTTGAGGATTTCAAGCATCTCGTCAGCGGTGAGCGGCTCTGCGCCGCCCAACAGGCCCTGATATTCCATCCGACCGATTATCGCCGTCAACACTTTGGCATCCTGTTGCGGCTCGCGGGAGCCCAATACCTGGAAAAACTGCCCCGTGCCCTGCAACAGGATCTGCTGGTGGGAGCGCACCAGTTCGGCCAGGCGCGGGTTGAGCAACGCCTCTTGGCGAAAGGCCTGCTCGGCCATCAGGTAGTCGCGACGGTTGGCCAGTTGGCGCTGCACGTAGTCGGCAGTGAGCCGCGCAATATCATCGGCCAGTTGCGAGCGCGACGCCGCGCTGCCATCGCCATAGGCGACCATCTCGCGCAGCAGGCCTTCGTTGCGCACCCACAGCTTGCCCATGAAGGCGGCGCTGCGCTCCACGTATTGCGCGAAGGTATCGGTGAGCAGGTCATCGATATCCTTGAAATAGTAGGTGGTGGCCGACAACGGCACCCCTGCCTCGGCCGCCACGGCCCGATGGCGCACGGCCCGCACGCCGTCACGCACCACGATGCGCATGGCCGCATCGAGAATGTCTTGCCTGCGTTGCTCGCTGCCCCGACGACTGGCCTTGCGGCCCTGGTACTGGACGCTTTCAGCCACGGCAGCGGCAATGCCGGCGGCGCCTTCTTGAGCGATTACGCGGTTCACGACACACATCCTTGAATAGATCAAAACCTGGCGCTGTTTGCTTGACGCTTAAAGACGCCACATAAAAAAGCCGCCTTATAAAAGGCGGCTTCGGATTTCGCTACGGTTACGCTTGTGGCCGCATGTGCGGGAACAAGATCACGTCGCGGATCGACGGCGAGTTGGTCAACAGCATCACCAAGCGGTCGATGCCGATACCTTCACCGGCGGTTGGCGGCATGCCGTATTCCAGGGCACGCACGAAGTCGGCATCGTAGTGCATGGCTTCGTCGTCACCGGCGTCCTTGTCGGCCACCTGGGCCATGAAGCGCTCGGCCTGGTCTTCCGCGTCGTTAAGCTCGGAATAAGCGTTGGCGATTTCGCGGCCGCCGATGAACAGCTCGAAACGGTCGGTGACGTTCGGGTTGTCGTCGTTGCGACGCGCCAGCGGCGACACTTCGAACGGGTACTGGGTGATGAAGTGCGGCTGTTCCAGCTTGTGCTCCACCAGCTCTTCGAAAATCATCACCTGCAGCTTGCCCAGGCCTTCGAAGCCCAGCACCTTGGCGCCGGCCTTCTTGGCGATGGCGCGGGCCTTGTCGATGTCGTTGAGGTCGTCGGCAGTCAGCTCAGGGTTGTACTTGAGAATCGAGTCGAACACCGACAGACGCACAAACGGTTCGCCGAAGTGGAACACCTTGTCGCCGTACGGCACGTCGGTGCTGCCCAGCACCAGCTGCGCCAGCTCGCGGAACAGTTCTTCGGTGAGGTCCATGTTGTCTTCGTAGTCGGCGTACGCCTGGTAGAACTCCAACATGGTGAATTCAGGGTTGTGACGGGTCGAGACGCCTTCGTTACGGAAGTTGCGGTTGATCTCGAACACCTTCTCGAAGCCGCCAACAACAAGCCGCTTGAGGTACAGCTCAGGCGCAATGCGCAAGAACATTTCCAGGTCCAGCGCGTTGTGGTGGGTTTCGAACGGCTTGGCTGCAGCGCCACCCGGGATGGTTTGCAGCATCGGGGTTTCGACTTCAAGGAAGTCCCGCGCCATCAGGAAGCTGCGGATGTGCGCAATCACTTGCGAACGTACGCGGAAAGTCTGGCGCACGTCTTCGTTGACGATCAGGTCAACGTAGCGCTGGCGGTAGCGCTGCTCGGTGTCGGTGAGGCCGTGGTGCTTGTCCGGCAGCGGGCGCAGCGACTTGGTCAGCAGGCGCACGTTGGTCATCTCGACATACAGGTCGCCCTTGCCGGAGCGGGCCAGGGTGCCTTCGGCTGCGATGATGTCGCCCATGTCCCAGGTTTTCACCGAGGCCAGGGTTTCTTCCGGCAGGGTCTTGCGGTTGACGTAGACCTGGATGCGACCGGTCATGTCCTGGATCACCATGAACGAGCCACGGTTGAGCATGATGCGACCTGCCACCTTGACCGGGATCGCAGCCTCTGCCAGCTCTTCCTTGGTCTTGTCCGCGTATTGCTTCTGCAGATCTTCGCAGTAGTTTTCGCGACGGAAGTCGTTGGGGAAGGCATTGCCCTTGGCGCGCTCGGCAGCCAGCTTTTCCTTGCGCAGGGCGATCAGGGAGTTTTCTTCCTGTTGCAGGGCTTGCGGGTCGAGTTGTTGGTCGCTCATGTCTTTAAATTTTCCATCAGGTTCGTTGTCCCCGACTTAGGCCGGGGATCGCCTATCGTCTTTTTACAGGCCGGATTTCAGGCTGGCTTCCAGGTATTCGTCGATATCGCCGTCGAGCACCTTGTCGCAGTCGCTGCGTTCGATGTTAGTGCGCAGATCCTTGATCCGCGAGGCATCGAGCACGTACGAACGGATCTGGTGACCCCAGCCGATATCCGACTTGGTGTCTTCCAGCGCCTGGGACGCGGCGTTGCGTTTCTGCATTTCCTGCTCGTACAACTTGGCCCGCAGCATTTTCATGGCGGTGTCCTTGTTGGCGTGCTGGGAACGTTCGTTCTGGCAGCTGACCACGGTGTTGGTCGGTACGTGGGTGATACGTACGGCCGAGTCGGTGGTGTTTACGTGCTGACCACCGGCACCCGAGGAGCGGTAGGTGTCGATACGCAGGTCGGCCGGGTTGATCTCGATTTCGACCTTGTCGTCGATTTCTGGCGAGACGAACACCGCGCTGAACGAGGTGTGGCGACGGTTGCCGGAGTCGAACGGGCTCTTGCGCACCAGACGGTGTACGCCGATTTCCGTACGCAGCCAGCCAAAGGCGTATTCACCCTTGATATGCACGGTGGCGCCCTTGATACCGGCGACTTCACCGGCGGACAGCTCCATGATGGTCGCGTCGAAACCGCGTTTGTCGGCCCAGCGCAGGTACATGCGCAACAGGATGTTGGCCCAATCCTGGGCTTCGGTACCGCCGGAGCCGGCCTGGATGTCCAGGTAGGCGTTGTTCGGGTCCATTTCATGGCTGAACATGCGGCGGAATTCGAGTTTGGCGAGGTTTTCCTCGAGACGGGCCAGCTCGGCGACGACATCGCCCACTGCGCCTTCGTCGTTTTCTTCGACGGCCATGTCCAGCAGGTCACGACAGTCGGCCAGGCCGGTGTTCAGCTCGTCGAGGGTGTCGACGATCTGCGCCAGCGCAGAACGCTCGCGGCCCAGCTCTTGGGCGTATTCAGGTTTGTTCCAGACAGCCGGATCTTCAAGCTCGCGATTGACTTCGGTCAGACGCTCATGCTTTTGATCGTAGTCAAAGATACCCCCGAATAGTTTCGGAGCGCTCGGACAGGTCCTTGATGGTGTTAAGGATCGGGTTGATTTCCATGGCGGGCAGCACTCGTTGGCGAACTTTTGAAAGCCGGCGAGTATAACGGCAAATGGGGGGGAGCGGCAGCCCGCTTGGCGAAAAGCCGGGGGCGCTGTTTACGAACGCCGAGTACATATCCGTTTTTTTTGGTAACGGCTACCTATGGTTTCGCCCTTACGGCGACTCACTTTGGAAAAGCCCCAAAGTAAGCAAAGGGCTCTTGCCCCACCACTCGGCACCTCGCTTAGGCTCGGTGTGCCCGAAAACAGGTACTACGCAGCGGGCCGCCGCGACGGGGCGTCCCTGCCCCGTCGCGGCTAAACCGGCGTCCTGCCGGTTTACCCGCTCCGTACTACCTGTTTTCGGCCAGCGTGGTTAACGGGGCGCCTGAGATCAAAATCAAAAGCCAAAGCAAAGCAGATCAAAAGCCGGCTGCGGTGCATCTGACCTGTGGAGATCAAAATGTGGGAGGGGGCTTGCCCCCGATGGCAGTGGGTCAGCTAAGGATTTATCAACTGACACACCCTCATCGGGGGCAAGCCCCCTCCCACATTTTTAACCGAATTCCAACATACAATACCGGTCGGGCTCTAAGGCCGCCGCGCTTTGGCTTTTGATCTCGAATCGCCCCGTCAAACACGCTGGCCGAACGCAGGCTTGAATCCGTGGGTAACCCGGCAGGACGCCGGGTTAGCCGCGCTGGGCCAAGGAGGGCCCATCGCGGCGGCCCACGGATTCAAGCCTGCGTTCGGGCATGCCGAGCCTAGGCGAGGCACCGAGTGTTGGGGCGAAGACCTTTTGGTTACTTTTGGGGCGTTTGCCAAAAGTGACCCGCTGTAAGAGCGGAACCATAGGCCGCAGTTACAAAAACAACGGATATGTACTCAGACCCAGGCAAGCCCCCTCCCACATTTAGATCTGCAGCGACCCTCAGGCTATTCGATACCCACCTGATTACGCCCGTTGTGCTTGGCCATATACAACCCCTTGTCCGCCGCCAGAATCAGCTGCCGACAATCCGTCCCCTGCTGCGGCGTCATGGTCGACAACCCGATGCTGATCGTCAGGCTAGACCCCTCAGCCGGCGCAATATGCGGAATCTTCAACGCAGCCACAGCCATGCGCAATTTCTCGGCCACCAACCGCGCACCACCGGGCGACGTGTTGGGCAGCACCAGGGCAAACTCCTCTCCCCCATAACGCGCCGGCAAATCCGATGGCCGGCTGCTGGCATCACGAATAGTCGCAGCCACCTTGCGCAACGCCTCATCCCCTTCAACGTGCCCAAAGCTGTCGTTGTAGGTCTTGAAGAAATCCACATCAATCATCAACAACGACAACTGCGTCTGATCGCGCATGGCACGTCGCCATTCCAGCTCTAGGTACTCATCAAAGTGCCGGCGATTGGACAGCCCGGTCAAACCATCAGAGTTCATCAAGCGCTGCAGCACCAAATTAGTGTCGAGCAATTGCTGCTGGCTGACCCGCAACGCCCGATACGCCGCATCCCGCTGCAACAGCGTCATATACGAGCGCGAGTGATAGCGGATACGCGCCACCAGCTCGATGTTGTCCGGCAGCTTGACCAGGTAATCATTGGCCCCCGCCGAAAACGCCGCGCTCTTGATCAGCGGGTCTTCCTTGGTCGATAGCACAATGATCGGGATATTCGCCGTGGCCGGATGGTTGCGGTATTCACGCACCAGCGTCAGGCCATCAAGACCGGGCATCACCAAATCCTGCAGGATCACCGTGGGCTTGATGCGGATCGCCTGGGCAATCGCCTGGTGCGGGTCGGCGCAGAAGTGGAAGTCGATGTTTTCTTCGTGGGCCAGGCCGCGTCGCACCGCTTCGCCGATCATGGCCTGGTCGTCGACCAGCAACACCATGGCGGCATTTTCGTCGGTCTTGATGTCGTCGATCTGTAAATCATTCATGTGCAGTCACCTGAATTACTACCTGCAAGCCAGCATCGCTGAAGGTCATGATCATTTTGCGAAGACCTCCAGCAATCGGGGCGCAATTCTATCCAGTGGGCGAATTTCAACAGCAGCATCAATCGCCGCCGCCGCTTTGGGCATGCCATACACCGCCGAGCTTTGCTGATCCTGGGCGATGGTCAAATAACCTTGTTCACGCAGTAACTTGAGGCCCTGGGCCCCGTCGCGCCCCATGCCGGTCAGCAGTACGCCGACGGCATCGCCATTCCAGTGGCTGGCCACACTTTCGAAAAACACGTCGATCGAAGGCCGGTAAATCTCGTTCACCGGCTCTGCGGTATAGGCTAGCGTGCCATCCTTCAATAGACGAATGTGGTGGTTGGTGCCCGCCAGCAGCACCACGCCGCTTTGCGGTGGCTCGCCTTCGCGGGCCAGGCGCACCGGCAGGCCGGAGGCGCTGCTCAGCCATTCAGCCATGCCGGCGGCGAACACCTGGTCCACATGCTGCACCAGCACAATGGCGGCGGGAAAGTCCCGGGGCAAACCCTTGAGCAGGATTTCCAGGGCAGCCGGGCCGCCCGCCGAGGAGCCGATGGCCACCAGGCTCTGGCGTTTGCCGGTGTTGCGCTCGGGCGCGGTTTCGGTACGTACACGGCTGCCGCGTTGGCCGATCAGCCAGCCGATATTGAGGATCTTGCGCAACAGCGGCGCCGCCGCGTCCTTGGGGTTGCCCACCCCCAGCGCCGGGGTGTCGACCACATCCAGGGCGCCATGGCCCATGGCTTCGAACACCCGGCTCATGTTGGCCTGGCGGTCGACGGTCACCAGCAGGATCGCGCACGGGGTCTCGGCCATGATCTGGCGGGTGGCCTCCACGCCGTCCATCACCGGCATGATCAGGTCCATCAGGATCAGGTCCGGAGTCAGTTCGGCGCAGCGCTGCACGGCTTCCAGGCCATTGCCGGCCACCCAGACTAGTTCGTGCGCAGGCTCGAAACTCAAGGCGCGGCGCAGGGCCTCCACCGCCAGGGGCATGTCATTGACGATCGCAATCCTCATGCCCGCGCGCCTCCAATCAGTTCCATCACGGCGTCCAGCAGGGCGTCGTCATGGAAACTGGCTTTGGCTAAATAATAGTCGGCGCCGGCGTCCAGTCCACGACGTCGATCTTCTTCGCGATCCTTGTAGGACACCACCATCACCGGCAACGATTGCAGGCGCGTATCTCGGCGCAAGAGTGTGACCAATTCAATACCGTCCATACGGGGCATATCAATATCTGTGATCAACAGGTCAAAGTCTTCGGAACGCAAGGCGTTCCAGCCGTCCATGCCATCGACCGCCACGGCCACTTCATAACCACGATTGAGCAGCAATTTGCGCTGCAGCTCACGCACGGTGAGCGAGTCGTCCACCACCAGTACCCGTTTGCGCGGCGCTTCGGTGGCCTGCTGGCTACGCCGGGCGATGCGTTCCAGGCGGCCGGTGTTGAGCAATTTATCCACCGAACGCAGCATGTCTTCGACATCGACGATCAACACCACCGAGCCATCATCGAGCAAGGCGCCGGCGGAAATATCCTGCACCTTGCCCAGCCGATCATCCAGCGGCAACACCACCAAAGTGCGTTCGCCGATAAAGCGCTCCACGGCGATTCCGTACACGGCATCGCGCTCGCGGATCACCACGACTTTCAGGGTTTCCTGAGCATTCTGCCCCGCCGGGCGCTGCAACAGCTGGCTGGCGGCGACCAGGCCGACATGCCGGCCCTCATGCCAGAAATGCTGGCGGCCTTCCAGTTGCACGATGTCCTCGGGCGCCAGGTCGCACATGCGTTCTATATGCGCCAGCGGGAACGCATAGGCTTCTTCGCCGACTTCCACCACCAGGCTGCGCACCACCGACAGGGTCAGCGGCACTTCCAGGTGAAAGCGGCTGCCCTGCCCCGCCGTCTGCTCCAGCACCACCGCGCCGCGCAGTTGGCGGACCATATGCTGCACCGCATCCAGGCCGACGCCGCGCCCGGACACTTCGGTGACCTTGTCGCGCAGGCTGAAACCCGGCAGGAACAGGAACGTCAGCAGTTCCTCCTCGCTCAGGCGCAGCGCGGTTTCCAGCGGTGACAAATGCCGGTCGACGATGGTGCCGCGCAGGCGCTCGAGGTCGACGCCATTGCCGTCGTCGCTCAACTCCAGCACCAGCAAACCGGCCTGATGGGAGGCGCGCAGGCGGATCAGGCCTTCGGCGGGTTTGCCGGCGAGCACGCGCTGCTCGGGCATCTCGATGCCGTGGTCGACGGCATTGCGCAGCAAATGGGTGAGCGGCGCTTCGAGCTTTTCCAGCACATCGCGGTCGACCTGGGTTTTTTCGCCTTCGATTTCCAGGCGCACCTGCTTGCCCAGGCTGCGGCCGAGGTCGCGCACCATGCGCACCTGCCCGGCCAGCACGTCGGCAAACGGGCGCATGCGGCAGGCCAGGGCGGTGTCGTAGAGCACCTGCGCACGCTGCCCGGCCTGCCAGCCAAACTCATCCAGCTCGGCGTGTTTTTCCGCCAGCAGGGCCTGGGCTTCGGCCAGCAGGCGGCGCGTGTCGGCCAGGGCTTCCTGGGCCTCGAGGTTCAGGTCCAGGGTTTTGAGTTGGCCGTCCAAGGTGTCCAGGGCCCGTACGCTCTGGCTTTGAATGCGCTTGAGACGTTGCAGGCTGGCCAGGTACGGCTTGAGCCGCTGGGTTTCGACCAGGGATTTGCTCGACAGGTCGAGCAGGCTGTTCAGGCGCTCGGCGGTGACCCGCAGCACGCGTTCGCCGCCTTCGGTCATGCGTTTGTTCTGGCGCGGCAGTTCGCTGGAAACCGGCGGCGCAGGCTCGGGCTCCGGTGGCAATGCTTCGATAACCGGCGCAGGCGCTGGCGGGGGCGGCGCGACCTTGGCGGTGGGCTGCGACGGATCGAGCAAGCGCTCCATCAGCGCCACATAGGCCTCGATGTCGGCCGGGCCCACGTCGTTGCCCGGCGTGGCGATGCGCATCAGCAGGTCGGTGCCTTGCAGCAGCGCGTCGATATGTTCGGGTTGCAGGTACAGGCGGCCTTCCTGGGCGCTGACCAGGCAATCCTCCATCACATGGGACACGCTGACCCCGGCGTCCACCCCGACAATGCGCGCCGCGCCCTTGAGCGAGTGGGCCGCGCGCATGCAGGCTTCGAGCTGGTCGGCCTGGGTCGGGTTGCGCTCCAGGGCCAGCAGGCCGGCGCTCAATACCTGGGTCTGCGCGTCGGCTTCCAGGCTGAACAGTTCCAGCAGCGAGGCATCGCGCATCTGGTCGGGGGTCATGTGAGGCTCCGGGTCACGGCGGACAACAATTGCGCCTCGTCCAGCCAACGCAGGCTGCGGCCTTTCCACTGCAATACACCCTGGGTGAAACGCCCGCTGGCCTGGGTGCCGGAGGCCGATGCGGCCTTCAACGTGCGTTCATCGATGGCATGGATGCCGTCCACCTCGTCCACCGGCACCACCACCGGGCCGTCCTGGGCGGCGATGATCAACATGCGCGGCATGATCCGCCCGCCCGTCGCGCCATTGCCGGTGCTGTCCAGGCCGAGCAGTTCCACCAGCGACAGGCACGCCACCAGCGCGCCGCGTACATTCGCCACGCCGAGCAAGGCCCGCGAGCGCTGGTGCGGCAGCGAGTGGATCGGCTGCAGCGGCGCGACTTCCACCAGGCAACGGGTGGCGATGCCCAGCCATTCTTCGCCGAGGCGGAACATCAGCAGCGAGCGGGTGACCACGTCTTCGCTGATTTCGGCAGCGGCCTGCGGACGACGGTCGTCCTGCTGCAACGCGTAGCGGTCCAGCAGGCGCGTGGCGGCGGCGGAGTACACCGAGCAGTTGCGGCAGTGGATATGGTCCACCAGCAGCGGGCAGGATTTGTCGCCATGGATGCCGATGCGGTTCCAGCAATCGTCGATGGCTTGGGTGTCGGCCAGGGTCAGGTCGAGGCCGGTGGTGTCGAGCGCGTCGGGGCTACTCATCGTTTGTGCTCACTGTCAGCTCGCTCGCTACGCGCGGCCCGCGCCTGCAAGCGGCGCGCCCCCGCGCTGTCGCCCTGGGCCTCGAGCAAGGCGGCCAGGTGCATCAGGGCCTGCGCGTGCTGGGGTTCCAGGTACAAGGCTTTACGGTAAAAACCCTGGGCTTCCAGGGCGCTGCCGGCCACATCGCTGAGCAGCCCCAGCCAGTAAAACACCTGGGCGGCCGGCGGGTGGTTGTTCAAATACTGTTCGCACGCAGCCCGGGCCTCGGCACTTTTGCCTTCATTGGCCAGGGTGGCGATGCGGCTGAGCAAGGTCTCGGCGTCGGAGGCTGGCACCTTGATCGGCACCACCTGCGCGCTGGCCGTGCTGAAGGGCCTTGGCTTGAGCGCAATCGGCGCGGCGCTGCGCGGCGGCACCAGCGGCAGCGGCGCGAATACCGGCTCAGGCGGCAGCGGTTCGGCATGCCGGCTGAAGGCAAACGACTGCGGCACACCAATCGAACGCATGCCATGGCGGCCCAACAGGCTGCCCTCGGCCGGGCCGATAAACAGCACGCCGTCCACGTGGGTCAGGCCCTTGAGTACGTCGAAGACTTGCTTTTGGGTCGGCTGGTCAAAGTAGATCAGCAGGTTGCGGCAAAACACAAAATCATAGGCGGCTTCACTGGCGAGCAGGCGCGGATCGAGCAGGTTGCCGACTTGCAGGCGCACCTGCTCTCGCACGCGGTCGGCGATGTGGAAGCCGTCGCCGTACTCAATAAAATGGCGGTCGCGAAAGGCGATATCGCCGCCGCGAAACGAGTTCTTGCCATACACCCCGCGCCGCGCGCGTTCCACCGACAGCGGGCTGACGTCCATGCCCTGCACCTTGAACTGGTGCGGCGCAAGGCCCGCATCCAGCAGCGCCATGGCAATCGAATAAGGTTCTTCGCCGGTAGAACACGGCAGGCTGAGGATGCGCAGCGCACGCATCTGCTTGATCTCAACCAGGCGCGCGGTGGCCAGGCGGGCCAGGGTCGCGAAGGATTCGGGGTAACGAAAAAACCAGGTTTCGGGGACGATCACCGCCTCGATCAGCGCCTGCTGCTCATCCTGGGAGCTTTGCAGGTGTTGCCAGTAAGCGTCCGCCGTGGCTGCCTGGATGGCCTGGGTGCGCTGGCGTATGGCGCGTTCGATGATCGCCTCGCCAACCGACGCCACATCCAGGCCGATGCGTTCCTTCAAGAAAGCAAAGAAGCGTGGGTCGTTGCTCATAGGCTCAACTCGGCAGCAAACAACAGGGCGCGCACGTCATCGGTGAGCAGGTCATTCACGCCGATCCACTGCATCAACCCCAAGGCATCCTCGCGCACCAACCCCAAATAAGGCGCGGCGCGGTTGTCGAGGCCGTAGGGTTTGAACTCGCCCAGCTCACAGCGCAGGGTGTCGGTGGCCTGTTCCAGGATCAGCCCCAGCCAGCGCGCCTCCACCCACGGCTGCGGCTGGTAATTGACCAGCACCAGCCGAGTGCTGGTACGGGCCAGGGCCGGCTTGCCGAAGGTCAGCGCGCTCAGGTCAATGACCGGCACCAGCGCGCCGCGATGGGCGAAGATCCCCGCCACCCACACCGGCGCCTGGGCGATAGGCTTGAGGGGCAGGCGCGGCAGCACCTCGGCCACTTCCGTGGCCTTGAGGGCAAAGCGTTCGGCGCCGATGCTGAACACCAGAAACAACGCCTTTTTCGCTGCCGGGACGGCGCCGCGTTTAGCCGCGAGGTCGCTCATCAGACTTTGAAACGCGACACGCCGCTGCGCAGACCGACCGCAACCTGGCTCAGTTCATCAATGGCAAAGCTGGCCTGGCGCAGCGACTCCACCGTCTGGCTGCTGGCATCGCCCAACTGCACCAGCGCGTGGTTGATCTGCTCGGCGCCTGTGGCCTGGGCCTGCATGCCTTCGTTGACCATCAACACCCGCGGCGCCAGCGCCTGCACCTGGTGGATGATCTGCGACAGCTGCTCGCCGACCTGCTGCACCTCGAACATGCCGCGGCGTACTTCTTCGGAGAACTTGTCCATGCCCATCACGCCCGCCGACACCGCCGACTGGATCTCGCGGACCATCTGCTCGATGTCGTAGGTGGCCACGGCGGTCTGGTCGGCCAGGCGCCGCACTTCGGTGGCGACCACGGCAAAGCCACGCCCGTATTCACCGGCCTTCTCGGCCTCGATAGCCGCGTTGAGCGACAGCAGGTTGGTCTGGTCGGCGACCTTGACGATGGTCACCACCACCTGGTTGATGTTGCCGGCCTTCTCATTGAGGATCGCCAGCTTGGCGTTCACCAGGTCGGCAGCGCCCATCACCGAGTGCATGGTTTCTTCCATGCGCGCCAGGCCTTGCTGGCCGGAGCCGGCGGCCACCGAGGCCTGGTCGGCGGCGGTGGACACTTCGGTCATGGTGCGCACCAGGTCCTTGGACGTGGCGGCGATTTCTCGCGAGGTGGCACCGATTTCGGTGGTGGTCGCGGCGGTTTCGGTGGCAGTGGCCTGTTGCTGCTTGGAGGTGGCGGCAATCTCGGTGACCGAGGTGGTCACCTGCACCGACGAACGCTGGGCCTGGGACACCAGGGCGGTGAGCTCGGTCATCATGTCGTTGAAGCCGGTTTCCACCGCGTTGAACTCGTCCTTGCGCGCAAGGTTCAGGCGCTTGCTGAGGTCACCGGTGCGCATGGTGTCGAGGATTTCAACGATGCGCTGCATCGGCGCCATGATCGCGCGCATCAGCAGCAGCCCGCACAGGCCGGCGGCGAGGATGGCCACGGCGAGGGACACGAACATACTGATTTTAGCGGCGGAGACGGCATCATCGATGGCCGCGGTGGCACGGTCGGAGACGTTCTTGTTCTCCGTGATGATGTCATTGAGCTTCATGCGACCTTCGGTCCAGATCGGCGTCAGCTGCTCTTCAAGCAGCACGCGCGCGGCGGGGAGGTCGTTGTTCTGGACGCGGTCCAGCACTTGCTCGAGGACTTTGTTGTAGTTGGTGTGTGCGGCCTTGAAGTTATCGAATTCCATGCGATCAGCCTGGGTGCGCACGGTTCTTTCGTAATTGGCCATCTGCTGTTCAATGCGCGCTTCGAAGGTACGGTAGTCAGCCTTGTCGGCATTGGTGAAGGTTTTATCCTCGCGCAGACCAATGATATCGATGGTCTGCAAGTAACTGTCGACCCATGCGCTGCGGATCATCGAACTGAGGTAAACCCCGGGCACTGCGTCGTCACGCACCGCTTCCTGGCTGGTTTCGATTTTCAATAACCGTGAGTAAGAGACCACAACCATTAACAGCATGATGGCGATAATGACCGCAAAACTAGCCAGGATCCGTTGGCGCAAGGTCCAGTTCTTCACAGTAATTCCTCGAAGTGCCATTCAAATGGAGGGGAGTATAGCTGAGCAGAAGCCCTCATTAATCAACGGGTTTTGATGTAGCGCTCACAGAATGCAAAATGCTCAATGTTCACATACTAAAAGTGGGAGGGGGCAAGCCCCCTCCCACATTGGATTTATGTAAAACCGGTAATTACTGGCTCAGGCGCACCTGCTTTTCCAGCTCGGCCTTCAAGCCGGGCTCCAGTTTGAGTTGGCGCGCCAACTCATCCAGATAGGACTTCTCCATAAAGTTTTCCTCATCCACCAGCATCACGCTGGCGATGTACATCTCGGCGGCCAGTTCCGGCGTGCTGGCGGCGCGGGCGACATCGGCC
This sequence comes from Pseudomonas sp. AC463, assembly GCF_979253585.1. NCBI lineage: Bacteria > Pseudomonadati > Pseudomonadota > Gammaproteobacteria > Pseudomonadales > Pseudomonadaceae > Pseudomonas > Pseudomonas sp. AC463. The sequence continues at coordinate 119,354 of NZ_CEEDDZ010000016.1, forward strand.
GGGTCCAGGGGTTTGTTCAGCTCGGCATGCAGCCATTGCTGCAGCTCGCGGTCGTTGTCCAGCTTGGTGAACTCGCCCTCGATCAACTCTCGCTCGCGCTCATCCACATGCCCGTCGGCTTTTGCCGCCGCTACCAGTGCCTTGAGGATGCCCTGGCTGTGTTGCTCAACCTGCGCCGGCGGCAGGCGGTCGATGGTTTGCGGCTCGCCCTGGGGCGCGCTGGCCTGGTTGGCCTGCCAGTTGCCATAGGCTTTGTAGGCGATGACGCCCAATGCAGCCAGGCCGCCATAGGTCAGCGCCTTGCCGCCGAATTTGCGTGCCTTTTTATTGCCCAGCAGCAGGCCCATGGCGCCCGCCGCCAGCGCACCGCCGCCCGCACCGCCCAGCAGGCTGCCAAGGCCGCCGCCGCCGAGCAGACCGCCAAGGGCGCCCTTGTCTTCGCCTTTACGCTGGCCACCAGCCTTGTTCTGCAGCATGTCCTGACCGGATTTAAGCAACTGATCGAGCAATCCACGGGTATTCATTCGTAGCCTCCAGACACTGGGTTCGTAGGACCAATAGGCCCCCAGCGTAAAACTAAGTGCCAAAAAACCACGATCTAGAGTGCTTCCAGATGTAACTCCGCTGCCCTTCGCTTAAATCGATATACACTCGAACAAATCTATAAAAACACCCCACTGGTAATTCCAGCATGATGACCTTGCGTCAAATCCGGCATTTCATCGCCGTAGCCGAGACCGGCTCGATCTCCGCCGCCGCGCAGACCGCATTCATTTCCCAGTCCACGCTGACCCTGGCGATCCAGCAATTGGAGCAGGAAATCGGCGTCAACCTGTTCAACCGCCATGCCAAGGGCATGACCCTGACCCACCAGGGCCACCAGTTCCTGCGCCAGGCGCACTTGATCCTGGCCACCGTCGACAACGCCAAGCGCAGCCTGCAACAGAGCACCGACCAGGTGGCCGGGCAGTTGATCATCGGCGTCACCAGCCTGGTGGCCGGTTATTACCTGGCGGATTTGCTCACGCGCTTCCAGCGTGCCTATCCCAATGTGGAAATCCGCGTGATGGAGGATGAGCGCCCGTATATCGAGCATTTGCTGGTCAGCGGCGAGATCGATGTGGGCGTGCTGATCCTCTCCAACCTCGAAGACCGCCACGCCTTGCAGACCGAAGTCCTCACTCACTCGCCCCACCGCCTGTGGCTGCCGGCGCAACACCCGCTGCTGGAACACGACAGCATCAACCTCGCCGACGTGGCGCGCGAGCCGCTGATCCAGCTTAACGTCGACGAAATGGGCCACAACGCCCAGCGCCTGTGGGCCGGGGCGGGACTACAACCGCGTGTCACGTTACGCACGGCATCAACGGAAGCGGTCCGAAGCCTGGTGGCGGCGGGCCTGGGCGTATCGATCCAACCCGACATGACCTACCGCCCCTGGTCCCTGGAGGGCGACATTATTGAAGCGCGGCCGATTGCCGACCTCAGCCAGACCCTCGACGTAGGCCTGGCCTGGCGCCGCGGTACCGCGCGCCCGGCACTGGTCGACCCGTTCCTGACCGTGGCCCGCGAACAGCCGCACCCACGCAAGCCATCTATTTAATCGAATGCTGCATTCAGTATTTAGTATTTGTTGACCTCGCGCCCGACCTCTACTCTCAGTTCATCCATAAGAGAAGGTCAGGCGCCTTGTAAGAGAACGCCCATGGCCACACAAGAAAAGAGATCGCGAAAAATGTCCGGCGCGCCCACCCCGCTGCTCACTGCGTTGCTGATCGACGGCGAACTGGTCCAGGGCCAGGGTTTTGCCGAGCCGATCCTCAACCCGGCAACCGGTGAAGTACTCACCCAGATCGCCGAAGCCAGCACCGAGCAGGTCGAAAGCGCGATCCTCGCCGCCCATCGCGCGTTTGCCGGCTGGTCACGGACCACCCCGCAGCAGCGCTCGAACATCCTGTTGGGCATCGCCGATGCCATCGAAAAACAAGCCGACTACCTCGCCCGCCTGGAATCGCTGAACTGCGGCAAGCCGCTGCATCTGGCGCGCCAGGATGACTTGAGCGCCACTGTCGACGTGTTCCGCTTCTTCGCCGGCGCCGTGCGCTGCCAGACCGGGCAGCTCAGCGGTGAGTACCTGCCGGGCTACACCAGCATGGTGCGGCGCGACCCTATCGGAGTAGTGGCCTCGATTGCGCCGTGGAATTACCCGCTGATGATGGCCGCGTGGAAAATCGCCCCGGCCCTGGCCGCCGGTAATACCCTGGTGTTCAAGCCGTCGGAACATACGCCGTTGTCGATCCTCGCCTTGGCCCCAGTGCTGAAAGACTTGTTACCGCGCGGCGTGATCAACATCCTGTGTGGCGGCGGTGAAGGCGTCGGCAGCCACCTGGTCAGCCATGCCAAGGTGCGCATGGTGTCGCTGACCGGCGATATCGTCACCGGGCAAAAAATCCTCCAGGCCGCCGCCAAAACCCTCAAACGAACGCACCTGGAACTCGGCGGCAAGGCGCCGGTGATCGTCTGCAACGACGCCGACCTGCAAGCCGTGGTCGACGGCGTGCGCGCCTATGGCTACTACAACGCCGGCCAGGACTGCACCGCCGCCTGCCGCATTTACGCCCAGGCCGGCATTCACGACAAGTTGGTCGCCGAGCTGGGCGCGGCGGTCAGCAGCCTGCGTTTTGCCGGCAAGCGCGATGCCGACAACGAGCTCGGCCCGCTGATCAGCACCCGCCAGCGCGACCGCGTCGCCAGTTTTGTCGAGCGCGCCCTCGGCCAGCCGCATATCGAACGGGTCACCGGCGCCGCCGTGCATTCCGGCGCCGGCTTCTATTACCAGCCGACCCTGCTCGCCGGCTGCAAACAGAATGATGAAATCGTGCAGCGCGAAGTGTTCGGCCCGGTCGTCACCGTGACCCGCTTCGATGAACTGGAACAGGCGGTGGACTGGGCCAACGACTCCGAATACGGCCTGGCCTCCTCGGTGTGGACGCAGAACCTGGACAAGGCCATGCAAGTGGCCGCGCGCCTGCAATACGGCTGCACCTGGATCAACAGCCATTTCATGCTGGTCAGCGAAATGCCCCACGGCGGCTTGAAGCGCTCGGGGTATGGGAAAGATCTGTCCAGCGACTCGCTACAGGACTACAGCGTGGTGCGTCACATCATGGCGCGCCACGGCCAGCATCTTTAAAACAACAACTAAGCTCATGCGTTACGGCTTCACACACTGCCCCGACCATAATTAAAGAAGAGGGAACCCCCATGTCTGCGCACAAGACCGCATTGCTCAGCGCTTTGACCACCGCGCTGCTGGCCAGCGTCAGCATTCAGGCCGCCGAACCGCTCAAGGCGGTGGGCGCCGGTGAAGGCCAGCTGGATATCGTCGCCTGGCCCGGCTATATCGAACGTGGCGAAAGCGACAAGGCCTACGACTGGGTCAGCGGTTTCGAGAAGGAAACCGGCTGCAAGGTCAATGTGAAAACCGCCGCCACGTCTGACGAAATGGTCAGCCTGATGGCCAAGGGCGGCTATGACCTGGTCACCGCCTCCGGCGATGCGTCGCTGCGGTTGATTGTCGGCAAGCGTGTGCAGCCGATCAACACCGCGTTGATCCCCAACTGGAAGAACATCGACCCGCGCCTGAAAGATGCGCCGTGGTATGTGGTCGGCCAGCAAACCTACGGCACCCCGTACCAGTGGGGCCCGAACGTGTTGATGTACAACACCAACGTGTTCAAGACCGCGCCCACCAGCTGGGACGTGTTGTTCAACCCGCAGAACCTGCCCGACGGCAAGCCGAACAAAGGCCGCGTACAAGCCTACGACGGCCCGATCTACATCGCCGACGCGGCGTTGTACCTCAAGAGCACCAAGCCGGAACTGGGCATTCAAAGCCCGTACGAGCTGACCGAAACCCAGTACAAGGCCGTACTTGAGCTGCTGCGCGCCCAGCAACCGCTGATCCACCGCTACTGGCACGACACCACCGTGCAAATGAGTGACTTCAAGAACGAAGGCGTGGTGGCGTCCAGCGCGTGGCCGTACCAGGTCAACGGCCTGGTCAACGAGAAGCAGCCGATTGCCTCGACTATCCCGAAAGAAGGCGCCACCGGCTGGGCCGACACCACCATGCTGCACAGCGAGGCCAAGCACCCCAACTGCGCCTACAAGTGGATGGACTGGTCGCTGCAGCCGAAGGTTCAGGGCGACGTCGCCGCCTGGTTCGGTTCGCTGCCGGCAGTGCCTGCGGCCTGTAAGGAAAGCGAATTGCTCGGCGCCGAAGGCTGCAAGACCAACGGGTTCGACCAGTTCGAGAAGATCGCCTTCTGGAAAACCCCGCAGGCTGAAGGCGGCAAGTTCGTGCCGTACAGCCGCTGGACCCAGGATTACATCGCGATTATGGGCGGCAGATAGCTCTCCCAGACTACAGAGAACCCTGTGGGAGGGGGCTTGCCCCCTCCCATATTTGGTCCGAGTCGAACTCAGTAACGTATTGATTTTTCAGAAGTCCAGGCCGGGCCGCTGCGACGACCCGCGCCTTTTTGGAGCACCGCACCATGACGCTTGCAGTCCAATTCACCCACGTTTCCCGTCAGTTCGGCGAAGTGAAAGCCGTTGACCGGGTTTCCATCGATATCCAGGACGGCGAGTTCTTTTCCATGCTCGGCCCTTCCGGCTCGGGCAAAACCACGTGCCTGCGCCTGATCGCCGGGTTCGAGCAACCGAGCGCAGGCTCGATCCGTATCCATGGCGAGGAAGCCGCCGGCTTGCCGCCGTACCAGCGCGACGTGAACACCGTGTTTCAGGATTACGCGCTGTTCCCCCACATGAATGTGCGTGACAACGTGGCCTACGGCCTCAAGGTCAAGGGCGTGGGCAAGGCCGAACGCCTCAACCGCGCCGAAGAGGCGCTGGGCATGGTCGCCCTCGGCGGCTACGGCGACCGCAAGCCGGTGCAGCTTTCCGGCGGCCAACGCCAACGGGTTGCCCTGGCCCGCGCGCTGGTCAATCGCCCGCGCGTGTTGCTGCTGGATGAGCCCCTCGGCGCCCTCGACCTGAAGCTGCGCGAGCAGATGCAAAGCGAGCTGAAAAAGCTGCAACGCCAGCTCGGCATCACCTTTATCTTCGTGACCCACGACCAGACCGAAGCGCTGTCGATGTCCGACCGCGTGGCCGTATTCAACAAGGGCCGCATCGAGCAGGTCGATACGCCGCGCAACTTATATATGAAGCCCGCCACCGCCTTTGTCGCCGAATTCGTCGGCACCTCCAATGTGATTCGCGGCGAACTGGCCCAACGCCTCAGCGGCAGCCCGCAGCCCTTCTCGATTCGCCCGGAACACGTACGTTTTGCCGAAGGCCCGCTGGGCGCCGACCAAGTGGAAGTGACCGGCGTGCTGCACGACATCCAGTACCAGGGCAGCGCCACCCGCTATGAACTCAAACTGGACAACGGCCAGGCGCTGAATATCAGCCAGGCCAACAACCAGTGGCTGGACATCAGCAGCGGCCATGCGGTGGGCCAGCCGATCACCGCACGCTGGGCGCGCGAAGCCATGACCACCCTCACCGACAGCGCAGGCGAGGTGTGACATGAGCCTGGCCCTTTCCCAACCGCCGATGCGCAGGTTTTCCAACCTGTTGTACAAGAAGCCCAACCTCTACCTGGCGATGCTGCTGATACCGCCGCTGATCTGGTTCGGCGCGATCTACCTCGGCTCGCTGCTGACCCTGCTGTGGCAAGGTTTCTATACCTTCGACGACTTCACCATGGCGGTCACCCCGGACCTGACCCTGGCCAACTTCGCCGCGCTGTTCCAGCCGTCGAACTTCGACATCATCCTGCGCACCCTGAGCATGGCGATTGTGGTGTCGATCGCCAGCGCCGTGGTGGCCTTCCCCATCGCCTACTACATGGCGCGCTACACCACGGGCAAGACCAAGGCGTTTTTCTACATCGCGGTGATGATGCCGATGTGGGCCAGCTATATCGTCAAGGCCTATGCCTGGACCTTGCTGCTGGCCAAGGGCGGCGTGGCGCAGTGGTTCGTGCAGCACCTGGGCCTGGAGCCGGTGTTGCAGTTCGTGCTGGGCATTCCCGGCGTGGGCGGCAGCACCTTGAGCACCTCGCACCTGGGGCGCTTCATGGTGTTCGTCTACATCTGGCTGCCGTTCATGATCCTGCCGATCCAGGCATCGCTGGAGCGTTTGCCGCCGTCGTTGCTGCAAGCCTCCGCCGACCTGGGCGCCAAGCCGCGCCAGACCTTTATGCAGGTGATTCTGCCGCTGTCGATTCCGGGGATTGCCGCCGGGTCGATCTTTACGTTCTCGCTGACCCTGGGCGATTTCATCGTGCCGCAACTGGTGGGCCCGCCGGGCTACTTCGTCGGCGGCATGGTCTACGCGCAGCAAGGCGCCATCGGCAACATGCCCATGGCCGCGGCGTTCACCCTGGTGCCAATCGTGCTGATCGCGGTTTACCTGTCCATCGTCAAACGCCTGGGGGCCTTCGATGCACTCTGAAAAATCATCGCTGGGTCTGAAGATCGCAGCCTGGGGCGGGTTGGTGTTTTTGCACTTCCCGATCCTGATCATCTTCCTTTACGCCTTCAACACCGAAGAAGCCGCGTTCAGCTTTCCGCCCCAGGGTTTCACCCTGAAGTGGTTCAGCGTGGCCTTCGCCCGGCCCGATGTGCTTGAAGCGATCAAGCTGTCGCTGCAGATTGCGGCCATTGCCACGCTGATCGCCATGGTGCTCGGCACGCTGGCCTCGGCGGCGCTGTATCGGCGTGAGTTCTTTGGCAAGCAAGGCGTGTCGCTGATGTTGATCTTGCCGATTGCGTTGCCGGGGATCATCACCGGTATCGCGCTGCTGGCGACCTTCAAGACCCTGGGCATCGAGCCTGGAATGTTCACCATCATCGTCGGCCACGCCACGTTCTGCGTGGTGATCGTCTACAACAACGTGATCGCCCGCCTGCGCCGTACTTCCCACAGCCTGATCGAAGCCTCGATGGACCTGGGCGCCGACGGCTGGCAGACCTTCCGCTACATCATCATGCCCAACCTCGGCTCGGCGCTGCTGGCCGGCGGCATGCTGGCGTTTGCGCTGTCGTTTGACGAAATCATCGTCACCACCTTCACCGCCGGCCACGAACGCACGTTGCCGCTGTGGCTGCTCAACCAGCTCAGCCGCCCACGGGATGTGCCGGTGACCAACGTGGTGGCGATGCTGGTGATGCTGGTGACGATGTTCCCGATTCTCGGTGCCTATTACCTGACCCGCGGCGGTGAAAGCGTGGCGGGGAGTGGCGGTAAATAACTTTGTCACTGAAGAAAGAACAATTGTTTCTGGAGGACTGAACCATGCAAACCAAACTCTTGATCAATGGCCAACTGGTCGAAGGCGAAGGCCCGGCCCAGGCCGTATTCAACCCGGCGCTCGGCCGCGTGCTGGTGGAAATCAACGAAGCCAGCGAAGCCCAGGTCGACGCCGCCGTGCGCGCCGCCGACGCGGCGTTTGAAAGCTGGTCGCAAACCGCGCCCAAGGATCGCTCGCTGCTGCTGCTCAAACTCGCGGACGCAATCGAAGCCCATGGCGAGGAGCTGGCCAAGCTTGAATCCGACAACTGCGGCAAGCCCTACAGCGCCGCGCTGAACGACGAGATCCCGGCGATTGCCGATGTGTTCCGCTTCTTCGCCGGCGCCAGCCGTTGCATGAGCGGTTCGGCCGGCGGTGAATACCTGCCCGGCCACACGTCGATGATTCGCCGCGACCCGGTGGGTGTGATCGCCTCCATCGCGCCGTGGAACTACCCGCTGATGATGGTCGCCTGGAAAATCGCCCCGGCCCTGGCCGCCGGTAATACCGTGGTGCTCAAGCCGTCGGAGCAAACCCCGCTGACCGCGCTGCGCATGGTCGAATTGGCATCGGAAATTTTCCCCGCCGGTGTACTCAACCTGGTGTTCGGGCGTGGGCCAACCGTAGGCAGCCCGTTGGTGAACCACCCGAAAGTACGCATGGTGTCGCTGACCGGTTCCATCGCCACCGGCGCGAATATCATCTCCAGCACCGCCGACAGCGTGAAGCGCATGCACATGGAACTGGGCGGCAAGGCGCCGGTGATCATCTTCAACGACGCGGATATCGACGCGGCCGTGGAAGGCATTCGTACCTTCGGCTTCTATAACGCCGGCCAGGACTGCACCGCTGCGTGTCGCATTTACGCCCAGGCAGATATCTACGATGCGTTTGTCGAGAAGCTCGGCGCCGCCGTGGCCAGCATCAAGTACGGCTTGCAGGATGACCCCGCCACCGAGTTGGGCCCGCTGATCACCGCACAACACCGCGACCGCGTGGCCGGGTTTGTCGAACGCGCAGTGGCCCAGCCGCATATCCGCCTGGTCACGGGTGGCAAAGCGGTGGAAGGCAATGGCTTCTTCTTTGAACCGACCGTACTGGCCGACGCGCAGCAAGACGACGAAATCGTACGCCGCGAAGTGTTCGGGCCGGTGGTGTCGGTGACCAAGTTCAACGACGAGGCACAGGTACTCGGCTGGGCCAATGATTCGGACTACGGCCTGGCTTCGTCCGTATGGACCGCCGATGTAGGCCGTGCCCACCGCCTGGCCGCGCGCTTGCAGTACGGCTGCACCTGGGTGAACACGCACTTCATGCTTGTCAGCGAAATGCCCCACGGCGGTCAGAAACTGTCGGGCTATGGCAAGGATATGTCCATGTACGGGCTGGAGGACTACACCACCGTTCGGCATGTGATGTTCAAGCACTGAGGCTGCACATCCCGGCATCCGCCCTGGGTGCCGGGAACCTATAACAATAATTCAGGATCCCCCATGGACATCACCCGCCGCGACTTCCTCAACGGCGTCGCCATCACTATCGCCGCCGGCATGACCCCGCTGCAAATCCTCCAGGCCGCGCCCGACGGCAGCTACTACCCACCCGCCCTCACCGGCCTGCGCGGCAGCCATGTCGGCTCGTTCGAAGTGGCGCACCAGATGGGGTGGGAAAAGAAGGTCTTCGACACCGAGAAGCTGCCGATCACCGAGGACTATGACCTGGTGGTGGTCGGCGGCGGCTTGAGCGGTTTGTCGGCGGCGTGGTTCTACCGCGAGAAGCACCCGAAGGCGAAGATCCTGATCCTGGAAAACCACGACGACTTCGGCGGCCACGCCAAGCGCAATGAATTCCAGGCCGGTGGCCGCATGATCATCGGCTACGGCGGCAGCGAGGCATTCCAGTCGCCAAACCATCTGTACAGCAAGCAAGTGAACGGCCTGCTGAAAAAGCTCGGGGTGAATATCAAGCGTTTCGAGACCGCCTTTGACCGCCAGTTCTACCCCGGCCTGGGGCTGTCGCGCGGGGTGTTTTTCGACAAGGAAAACTTCGGCGAAGACAAACTGGTGACCGGCGACCCGACGCCGATGGTGGCCGACGACATCGCCCCGGACCAGTTGCATGCGCGCTCCATCAGCGACTTTATCAATGACTTCCCATTGCCAGCGGCCGACCGCCAGGCGTTGATCGACCTGCACATGGCGCCCAAGGACTACCTGCCCGGTAAAACCGCCGAGGAAAAGGCCGACTACCTGGCGGCCACCAGCTACCGCGATTTCCTGCTGAAAAACGTAGGGTTGTCGCAAGGTGCGGTGAAGTACTTCCAGAGTCGCACCAATGACTTCATGGCCCTGAGCATTGACGCGGTGGCGTCTTCCGATGCCTACAGCGTGGGTTTCCCAGGCTTCGGCGGGATGAACCTGGCGCCGATCAGCGAAGAGGCCGCTGCAGAAATGGAAGAGCCCTACATCTACCACTTCCCGGATGGCAACGCGTCGCTCGCGCGCCTGCTGGTGCGCAGCCTGGTCCCGGGCGTGGCGCCGGGGCACACCATGGACGATATCGTGCTGGCGGCCTTTGACTATGCCAGGCTCGACCAACCCAAGGCCCCGGTGCGCGTGCGCTTGAACAGCACGGCGGTCAGCGTGCGCAATGTGGGCGACGGCGTGCACATCGGCTACAGCCGTGGTGGGCAACTCGCACAAGTGCGCGGCAAACGCTGCATCCTCGCCTGCTACAACATGATGATCCCGTACCTGCTCAAAGACCTGCCGGCGCCCCAGGCTCATGCGTTGAGCCAGAACGTGAAATTCCCGCTGGTGTACACCAAGGTGGTGATCCGCAACTGGCAGTCGTTCCAGAAACTGGGGGTGCATGAGATTTACGCCGCCACCCAGCCGTACAGCCGCATCAAGCTGGACTACCCGGTGAGCATGGGCGGCTACGACCACCCGCGCGACCCGACGCAGCCGATTGGCTTGCACATGGTCTACGTGCCCACCAGCCCCAACAGCGGCATGAACGCCCGCGACCAGGCCCGCGCCGGGCGTGGCAAGTTGTATGGGCAGACGTTCGAGCAGCTTGAAGCGCAGTTGCGTGACCAGCTGCAACGTATGCTCGGCCCGGGCGGGTTCAACCATGAAACCGATATCCTCGGGATCACCGTGAACCGCTGGTCCCATGGTTATGCGTATTTTTCCAACAGCCTGTTTGATAATGCTGACGAAAGCGAAGCGCTGATGAACCTGGCGCGCAAGCCGGTGGGGCACGTGAGCATCGCCAACTCGGATGCGGCCTGGAGTGCGTATGCGCATGCAGCGATTGATGAGGCTTACAGGGCAGTGGGTGAAGTAGCCTGAAATAAGGTTTAACAGGCAATACAAAACCAAATGTGGGAGGGGGCAAGTCGAATCGTCGCACCGCCCCTCCCACATTTGATCTTCATAATTCTTGAGTAAAGTGCTGATCCTCAGGCCCGGAAATGTCTTGTCGCATTTGCAACGCCATCACCCCGCTATCAATCATTTTTCCTACAGCATCGAACCGCTTAAGCTATCCGGCGTCTGTTTAATGTCCGTTGCGTTTGGCCGAAGGCATGTCCGAACCGTAATTTCTGATCCAGCACGTGCCAGGAACGGCGCGGGATTTGCTCACGACAGGTTGTCTCTATGCACCGCAGGAATTTACTCAAAGCGTCCATGGCCATTGCGGCTTACACCGGTTTGTCGGCCAGCGGCCTGCTCGCCGCGCAGGCCTGGGCCGGGAACCGTGCCGCCGATGGCAAGGCCGTGGCCTTCGATTTTGACGCGCTGAAAGCCCAGGCCAAGCAGCTCGCCGGCACCGCGTACAAAGATACCAAACAGGTGTTGCCGCCAACCTTGGCGACCATGACCCCACAGAATTTCAACGCCATCGGCTACGACGGCAAGCATTCGCTGTGGAAGGAATTGAACGGCCAGCTGGACGTGCAGTTCTTCCACGTCGGCATGGGTTTCAAGACGCCGGTGCGCATGCACAGCGTCGACCCCAAGACCCGTGAAGCCCGCGAGGTGCATTTCCGCCCTTCGCTGTTCAACTATGAAAAAACCACGGTCGACACCAAACAGCTGACCGGCGACCTGGGTTTCTCCGGCTTCAAGCTGTTCAAGGCGCCGGAACTGGACCGCCACGACGTGCTGTCGTTTCTCGGCGCCAGCTACTTCCGCGCGGTGGATTCCACCGGCCAGTACGGCCTTTCCGCACGTGGCCTGGCGATTGATACCTACGCGAAAAAGCGCGAGGAATTCCCCGACTTCACGCAGTTCTGGTTCGAAACCCCGGACAAGAACGCCACGCGCTTTGTGGTCTACGCCTTGCTCGACTCGCCGAGCGCCACCGGTGCCTACCGCTTCGATATCGACTGCCAGGCCAACCAGGTGGTGATGGCCATCGACGCCCACATCAATGCGCGTACCACCATCGAGCAACTGGGCATCGCGCCGATGACCAGCATGTTCAGCTGCGGCACCCACGAGCGCCGCATGTGCGACACCATCCATCCGCAAATCCACGACTCGGACCGCCTGGCCATGTGGCGCGGCAACGGCGAGTGGATCTGCCGCCCGCTGAACAACCCGGCCAAGCTGCAGTTCAACGCGTTTGCCGACACCGACCCGAAAGGCTTCGGCCTGGTGCAGACCGACCATGAATTCGCCAGCTACCAGGACACCGTGGACTGGTACAGCAAGCGCCCAAGCCTGTGGGTAGAACCGACCACCGCCTGGGGCGAAGGCTCGATAGACCTGCTGGAAATCCCCACCACCGGCGAAACCCTGGACAACATCGTGGCCTTCTGGACCCCGAAAAAACCGGTGGCCGCCGGCGACTCGCTCAACTATGGCTACAAGCTCTACTGGAGCGCCCTGCCGCCGGTGAGCACGCCGTTGGCGCAGGTCGACGCGACCCGTTCCGGCATGGGCGGTTTCACCGAAGGCTGGGCACCGGGCGAGCATTACCCTGAGGTATGGGCACGGCGTTTTGCCGTGGACTTCAAGGGCGGCGGCCTGGACCGCCTGCCGGAAGGCACCGGGATCGAGCCGGTGGTGACCTGCTCCCACGGCGAAGTCAAAGACTTCAGCGTGCTGGTGCTCGACAACATCAAGGGCTACCGCATCCTGTTCGACTGGTACCCGACCAGCGACAGCGTGGAGCCGGTGGAACTGCGGCTGTTTATCCGCACCCAGGACCGCACCTTGAGTGAGACCTGGTTGTACCAGTACTTCCCGCCTGCGCCGCAGCTGCGTAAGTACACCTGACGCTAAAGGTAGGAATGAGCTTGTGTGGGAGGGGGCTTGCTCCCGATGGCGGTGGGCCAGTGACAGATGTGCTGGCTGACACACCGCTATCGGGGGCAAGTCGAATCGTCGCACCGCCCCTCCCACATTTGTTCTGCATCGGTTCTAGAACCGCGACACACTCTTCATCGCCCCAATCAGATACCGCATCGCCACCTGGTCACTCTCGGTCAGGGCGCGATACTGCGCGAGCAATTCGGCCTCATCCGAACTCAACCGGCTACCCCGCAAGACCCCGCTGCGCGCCAGAAAAGACGCCACCACACCCGCAACACCATATGACTTGGCCATGGACTGCTTCTCCTGATATCGATCAAAACTCCTGGTGCCCATCACCTGCATCCCGTGAAGATCCTGACTCCCTGGGCCAGAAATCAGACTTACCCTAAGCGTAGAAACAATCTCACCACGCGTGGGATTTTTTTAGAGTATTCACTTAAAAAACTGATTAGGTAACAAAGACCTACAGTCTTGTCCCACAGCATCACCCATAAAAAAACCCACCGGATCAGGGTGGGTTTTTGATAGGCCGTAGGCGTCAATCCCTAAGGTCAGACTCATGAATCGGTTGATCGCGATGAGTCGCTCGCTGGTACTGCGCCGGCCAGGTGGCCTTGCGCCCGCCCAGGTCATCGTCGGCATGCAGCGGCCAGTACGGGTCACGCAGCAGCTCACGGGCGAGGAAGATGATGTCGGCCTGGCAGGTGCGCAGGATGTGCTCGGCCTGGGCCGGTTCGGTAATCATCCCTACGGTGCCGGTGGCGATGCCCGACTCTTTGCGCACACGCTCGGCGAAGCGCGTCTGGTAGCCGGGGCCGGTGGGGATTTCGGCGTTGGCGGCGGTGCCACCCGAGGACACGTCGATCAGGTCCACGCCCAGCGCCTTGAGGCGGTGGGCCAGTTCTACGGTTTCATCGGGGTTCCAGCCATCCTCCACCCAGTCGGTGGCCGACACCCGCACAAACAGCGGCAGCTCTTGTGGCCACACCTCACGCACCGCCTCGGTCACTTGCAGCACCAGGCGGATACGGTTTTCAAAGGAGCCGCCGTACTGGTCCTGGCGCTGATTGCTGATGGGCGAAAGGAATTGATGCAGCAGGTAACCGTGGGCGGCGTGGATTTCCACCACTTCAAAACCGGCGGTCAACGCGCGCTTGGCGGCGGCGACAAAGTCGGCGATCACCTGCTGGATCTGCCCTTCGTCCAGCGGCTTGGGCTGGGTGTGCTGCGGGTCAAAGGCAATCGGCGATGGGCCTACCGGCACCCAGCCGCCATCGGCCGGCTTGACGCTGCCGTGCTTGCCGAGCCACGGCCGATGGGTGCTGGCCTTGCGCCCGGCGTGGGCCAGCTGGATGCCCGCCACCGCGCCCTGGGCGGCAATAAAGCGGGTGATGCGTTGCAGCGGTTCGATCTGTGCGTCGTTCCACAAACCGAGGTCTTCGGCGGTGATGCGGCCGTCGGCGGTCACGGCGGTGGCTTCGGTGAAGATCAGGCCGGCGCCCCCGACGGCGCGGCTGCCGAGGTGGACCAGGTGCCAGTCATTGGCCAGGCCATCGACACTGGAGTACTGGCACATCGGCGACACTGCAATGCGGTTGAGCAGGGTCAATTGGCGCAGGGTATAGGGTTCGAGCAGCTGACTCATGGCGCACCTCTTCTGGGTTCTGTGGGCACTATTCAAACAGTGCTTAGAGCCTAGTCGACAACAGTGGATTGCACAGGGTTCAGACGCAAAGCGGGAGCCGATTGCCGGCTCCCGTGCAGCAGCAGCTTACATTTCGACCTGGGTACCCAGCTCGATCACCCGGTTTACCGGGAGCTTGAAGAAGCGCAGGTTGCCGTTGGCGTTCTTCAACATGAACGCAAACAGGCCTTCGCGCCAACGCGCCATGCCCTTGATGCGCGAGGCGATCACCGTTTCGCGGCTGAGGAAGTAGGTGGTGCGCATCGGGCTGAAATCCAGGTCGTCCAGATGGCACAGCTTCAAGGCTTCGGGCACGTCCGGCTCATCGGTAAAGCCGAAGTGCAGGATTACGCGGAAGAACCCTTCACCGTAGGCATCCACCTCGAAGCGCCGCGCGGCGGGTACGCGCGGGATGTCTTCATAGACCACCGTGAGCAACACCACTTGCTCGTGCAGCACCTGGTTATGCAGCAGGTTGTGCAACAGCGCGTGGGGAACGGCGTCGGGCCGCGCGGTGAGGAATACCGCGGTACCCTGCACCCGATGAGGCGGCTGCACGCGGATGCTGCTGATAAAGATCGGCAGCGGCAGGCCGCCCTCGTCGAGGCGTTCCACCAGCAATTGCTTGCCGCGTTTCCAGGTGGTCATCAGCACAAACAGCACGATCCCGGCCAGCACCGGGAAGGCGCCGCCCTGGATGATCTTCGGCACGTTGGCGGCAAAGTACAGGCCGTCCACCAACAGGCAGCAGACCAGCACCGGCACGGCCAGCACCGGTGGCCATTTCCACAGCAGCAGCATCACCGCCGAGACCAGGATGGTGGTCATCAACATGGTGCCGGTCACCGCCACGCCGTAGGCCGAGGCCAGCGCATTGGAGGACTCGAAGCCCAGCACCAGCAGGATCACGCCGACCATCAGCGACCAGTTCACCGCGCCAATGTAGATCTGGCCCTGCTCGGCGCTGGAGGTGTGCTGGATGTGCATGCGCGGGATGTAACCCAGCTGGATCGCCTGGCGCGTCAACGAGAACGCACCGGAAATCACCGCCTGGGACGCAATCACCGTGGCCAGGGTGGACAACACCACCAGCGGGATCAGCGCCCAGCTCGGCGCCAGCAGGTAGAACGGGTTGCGCGCGGCTTCCGGATCACCCAGCAGCATGGCGCCCTGGCCGAAATAGTTGAGCACCAGCGCCGGCAGCACCAGGATAAACCAGGCGCGAGCGATGGGTTTGCGGCCGAAGTGGCCCATGTCGGCATACAGCGCTTCGGCGCCGGTCAGTGCCAGCACCACCGCGCCAAGAATCGCCACGCCGATGCCGGGGTGCGCTTCGAAGAAACGCACGGCCCACATAGGGTTCATCGCCTGGAGCACTTCAGGATGCAGGGTGATGCCATACACGCCGAGGCCGCCCAGCACCAGAAACCAGGTGACCATCACCGGCCCGAAGAGCTTGCCGATGCGGTCGGTGCCGTGTTTCTGGATCAGGAACAGCGCCACCAGCACCACCAGGGCGATGGGCACCACCCATTTTTCCAGGCCGTCGAACGCCAGCTCCAGGCCTTCCACGGCCGACAAGACGGAAATCGCCGGGGTGATCATGCTGTCGCCGTAGAACAGCGCCGCGCCGCACAGGCCACAGACCACCAGGAAACTGCGCAACTTCTTGCGCTCCCCCGCCGCCCGTCGCGCCAGCGCCGTCAGAGCCATGATGCCGCCCTCGCCCTGGTTGTCGGCGCGCAGCACAAACAGCATGTACTTGATCGACACCACCCAGATCAGCGACCAGAAAATCAGCGCCAGGATCCCCAATACGCCGTCATGGTTGACCTGCACCCCATAACCGCCGTTGAACACCTCTTTAAGGGTGTAGAGCGGGCTGGTGCCGATATCGCCATAAACCACCCCGACCGCCGCCACCAGCATGCCGATAGGCTTGGCATTGGACTGTTCGGCACCTGCTGCCTGACTACTCGCGTGACCCATCAACCACTCCTGCCCTTTGACCTGCGGTCTTTTATAAACAACGCGTCTAAGCTGACCCTAGCATGCGCTGTTTTACTTCTCGTAACAGACGTTTTATTGACCCCGGGGTTTCACCTGTGGGCAACGGCGCGAAGCATAGCGCAGCACTCGTCGCATTTCCCTGCATAAAGCTGGTCAAGTGCGCTGCCCGTCGCTAGAATTGCGCACTTTTTGATCAGAGGCACACCAAGTGCCCGTCTACCGCCGTGTCGTGCCCGACTGGCGGCGTCATTCAATACCGAGGTTAGACATGTCCACCACCATCGCAAAGGCCAACCCCAAGGTTGGCTTTGTTTCCCTGGGTTGCCCGAAGGCCCTGGTCGACTCCGAACGCATCCTTACGCAACTGCGTATGGAAGGCTATGACGTCGTGTCCACCTACCAGGACGCTGACGTGGTGGTGGTCAACACCTGTGGCTTCATTGACTCGGCCAAGGCAGAGTCGCTGGAAGTGATCGGCGAAGCAATCAAGGAAAACGGCAAGGTCATCGTGACCGGCTGCATGGGCGTGGAAGAAGGCAATATCCGCAAGGTGCACCCAAGCGTGCTGGCCGTGACCGGCCCGCAGCAGTACGAGCAGGTGGTGAATGCCGTGCACCAGGTGGTGCCGCCGCGTCAGGATCACAACCCGCTGATCGACCTGGTGCCGCCGCAAGGCATCAAGCTGACCCCGCGCCACTATGCGTACCTGAAGATTTCCGAAGGCTGCAACCACAGCTGCAGCTTCTGCATCATCCCGTCGATGCGCGGCAAGCTGGTCAGCCGCCCGGTCGGTGATGTGCTGGACGAGGCCCAGCGCCTGGTCAAATCCGGCGTCAAGGAGCTGTTGGTGATCTCCCAGGACACCAGCGCCTATGGCGTGGACGTGAAATACCGCACCGGTTTCTGGAACGGCGCGCCGGTGAAAACCCGCATGACCGAGCTGTGCGAAGCCCTCAGCAGCCTGGGTGTGTGGGTGCGCCTGCACTACGTCTACCCGTACCCGCACGTGGACGAGCTGATCCCGTTGATGGCCGCCGGCAAGATCCTGCCGTACCTGGACATCCCGTTCCAGCACGCCAGCCCTAAAGTGCTCAAGGCCATGAAACGCCCGGCCTTCGAAGACAAGACCCTGGCGCGCATCAAGAACTGGCGCGAGATCTGCCCGGAGCTGATCATCCGTTCCACCTTCATCGTCGGTTTCCCTGGCGAAACCGAAGAAGACTTCCAGTACCTGCTGGACTGGCTGACCGAAGCGCAGCTGGACCGCGTCGGTTGCTTCCAGTACTCGCCAGTGGAAGGTGCCCCGGCCAACCTGCTGGACCTGGCCGTGGTGCCGGACGACGTCAAGCAGGACCGTTGGGAGCGTTTCATGGCGCACCAACAGGCGATCAGCTCGGCGCGCCTGCAACTGCGCATCGGCAAGGAAATCGAAGTGTTGATCGATGAAGTCGACGAGCAAGGCGCGGTTGGCCGCTGCTTCTTCGACGCGCCGGAAATCGACGGCAACGTGTTTATCGACGATGCCAGCGGCTTGAAGCCGGGCGACAAGGTCTGGTGCACCGTGACCGACGCCGACGAATACGACTTGTGGGCGCAAAAGCGCGACTGATTGCCGTACCTCTGAAAAGCCCTGGATCTGATCAAGATTTGGGGCTTTTTTACGTCTATCGTTTGCCCATCGCCAATCATCAGGCAGGGCAGAGAGCATGCGTCGGCATTCGGTTATCCATACACCCAACACCAGCGATTATCAGAAATTGACTGAGCTCTGGGAGGCCTCAGTACGGGCCACCCATGATTTTCTACCGGACAGCTACATCGAACGGCTGAGGAACCTGCTGCTGACGCACTATCTGGACACGGTGATGCTGATTTGCACCAAAGACTCACACCAACGCATTACCGGGTTTGCCGGTGTGGCCGCAGGCAAGGTCGAGATGTTGTACATCGACCCGCAGCACCGGGGCCTGGGCCTGGGCCGGCAATTGCTGCGTTACGCGATCGAGTGCCTGAACGCCGAAAGACTGGATGTGAATGAGCAAAACCCGCAGGCGCTGGAGTTCTATTTCAAGCAAGGCTTCGAAGTGATCGGACGCACGGAGCATGACGGGCTGGGGCAGCCTTATCCGTTGCTGCATATGCGTCTGCGCCAGGTGCAGCAGGCCGCTGGAGGTCTGAGTTAGATCGCGGCGATACGAGCATTTGGGTTTTAATTGGGACCGAGGTGATCCTATCGCGAGCAAGCCCGCTCCCACAAAGGTACAATAGCCGCCCCCTTTTGTTACGGCCCTTGTCATGACTGACCCCATACGCCTCTCCAAACGCCTTATCGAACTGGTCGGCTGCTCCCGTCGGGAGGCTGAGCTGTTTATCGAAGGCGGCTGGGTCTCGGTGGACGGTGAAGTGATCGACGAGCCGCAGTTCAAGGTCACCACGCAAAAGGTCGAACTGGACCCCGACGCCAAGGCCACCGTGCCGGAGCCGGTAACCATCCTGTTGCACGCGCCGGTTGGCGTGGATGCCGAGACGGCCATGGCGTCGATCAGCGCCGAGACCCTCTCCGAAGAACACCGCTTCAGCAAGCGCCCGCTCAAGGGGCATTTCCTGCGCCTGACCGCCAGCGCCGACCTGCAAGCCAAGGCCAGCGGCCTGTTGGTATTTACCCAGGATTGGAAAATCCTGCGCAAGTTGACCGCCGATGCCGCCAAGATCGAGCAGGAATACGTGGTAGAGGTCGAAGGTGAAATGGTTGCCCATGGCCTCAACCGCTTGAACCACGGCCTGACTTACAAAGGCAAAGAGCTGCCGGCGGTAAAAGCCAGCTGGCAGAACGAAAACCGTCTGCGCTTTGCGCTGAAAAACCCCCAGCCCGGCGTCATCGCACTGTTCTGCGAAGCCGTTGGCTTGAAAGTCATTGCCATCCGCCGCATTCGCATTGGCGGCGTGTCCATCGGCAAAGTGCCGGTCGGCCAATGGCGCTACCTGTCCGGCAAAGAGAAGTTCTAAGCCGCTGCCCCTTTCTCGACACCGCCTGATGGGCGGTGTCCTCAGTTGAATACCAGGATTGCCCACCATGATTCACAACGACGTACTGCGCAGCGTTCGCTACATGCTCGACATCAGCGACAACAAGATGGTCGAGATCATCAAGCTCGGCGGCATGGACGTGACCAAGGATGACCTGCTGACCTACCTCAAGAAAGACGAGGAAGAAGGCTTTGTGTTCTGCCCGGACGAGGTGATGGCGCATTTCCTCGATGGCCTGGTGATCTTCAAGCGTGGCAAGGACGAAAGCCGCCCGCCGCAGCCGATCGAAACCCCGGTGACCAACAACATCATCCTGAAAAAGCTGCGCGTGGCCTTCGAACTCAAGGAAGACGACATGCACGCCATCCTCAAGGCGGCCGAGTTCCCGGTGTCCAAGCCTGAGCTGAGCGCGCTGTTCCGCAAGTTCGGCCACACCAACTACCGCACCTGTGGTGACCAGTTGCTGCGCAACTTCCTCAAGGGCCTGACCCTGCGGGTTCGCGCGTAAGCCATGAGCTACAACGTCTCCCCCGTCGGCTTCGTGCGCTCCTGCTTCAAGGAGAAGTTCGCCATCCCGCGCCAGCCGCAACTGGCGCCGGCCGCCCGTGGTGTGCTGGAGCTGGTAGCACCGTTCGATGGGGGTGAGGCGGTGCAGGGCCTGGAGCAGGTCAGCCATGTGTGGCTGCTGTTTCTGTTCCACCAGGCCCTGGAAGACAAGCCACGCCTCAAAGTGCGACCGCCGCGCCTGGGCGGCAATACGTCCATGGGCGTGTTCGCCACCCGCGCGACTCATCGGCCCAATGGCATTGGCCAGTCGGTGGTCAAGCTGGACAAGGTCGAGCCGGGGCGGCTGTGGATTTCCGGGATTGATTTGCTCGATGGCACGCCGGTGCTGGATATCAAGCCGTATGTGCCCTACGCCGACATTATCGACACGGCCACCAACAGCATGGCCAGCGGCGCGCCACAGCTGATTCCGGTGCAGTGGTTAAAGACTGCGTTGCATCAGGCACAAGACCATGCCCAGCGCCTTGGCGAGCCGTTGGTGGCGTTGATCGAGCAGTGTTTGGCGCAAGACCCACGGCCGGCGTATCAGACGCCTGGGCCGGAACGGGAATATGGTGCGCAGTTTTGGGATGTGGATGTGCGTTGGCACTATCCAGAGGCTGGGATGATTTGTGTGTTGGAAATCCTTCCAGCTGAATAAACCGGAAACAAAATGTGGGAGGGGGCAAGCCACCTCCCACATTTTTTTGACCGCGTTTATTTTTCGACGAACGCACGCTCGATCAGGTAATCACCCGGCTCACGCATGCGTGGCGAAACTTTCAGGCCGAAGCTGTTCAGCACTTCGCTTGTCTCGTCCAACATGCTTGGGCTGCCGCACAGCATGGCGCGGTCGTCCTCGGGGTTGATCGGAGGCAGGCCGATGTCTGTGAACAGCTTGCCGCTGCGCATCAGGTCGGTCAGGCGGCCTTCGTTTTCGAACGGCTCGCGGGTCACGGTCGGGTAGTAGATCAACTTGTCACGCAGGGCCTCGCCGAAGAACTCGTTCTGCGGCAGGTGCTCGGTGATGAATTCGCGGTAGGCGACTTCGTTGACGTAACGCACGCCGTGGCACAGGATCACTTTTTCGAAACGCTCGTAGGTTTCCGGGTCCTGGATCACGCTCATGAACGGAGCAAGGCCAGTACCGGTGCTGAGCAGGTACAGGTGTTTGCCCGGCTTCAAATCGTCAAGCACCAGGGTGCCTGTCGGTTTTTTGCTGATGATGATCTCGTCGCCTTCCTTCAAGTGCTGCAATTGGGAAGTCAGCGGGCCATCGGGCACCTTGATGCTGAAGAACTCCAGATGCTCTTCCCAGTTCGGGCTGGCAATGGAGTAGGCGCGCATGAGCGGGCGGCCGTTAGGCTGTTGCAGGCCGATCATCACGAACTGACCGTTCTCGAAGCGCAGGCCCGGATCGCGGGTGCACTTGAAGCTGAACAGAGTGTCGTTCCAGTGATGAACACTGAGGACACGCTCGTGGTTCATGTTGCTCATGTACGGGGAACTCCTGGAAATGGGTCTGCGCCAAAGATGAGATGCGCAATTGCACAGTATTCTAATGGCGGCGACAATATCTGTTAACTGGATTATTAAGATAAGGGTTATCGGTTATATCGATATGCGATTTACTCTCCGTCAACTGCAAGTCTTCGTCGCCGTCGCCCAGCAGGAAAGCGTCTCGCGCGCTGCTGGCCTTCTGGCCTTATCTCAATCCGCCGCCAGCACCTCGATCACCGAGCTGGAGCGTCAATCCAGCTGCCAATTATTCGACCGCGCCGGCAAACGCCTGAGCCTCAACGCCCTCGGCCATCAGCTATTGCCCCAAGCGGTGGCGCTGCTGGACCAGGCCAAGGAGATCGAAGACCTGCTCAACGGCAAGTCCGGCTTCGGCTCCCTGGCGGTGGGTGCCACGCTGACCATCGGCAATTACCTGGCCACTTTGCTGATCGGCAGCTTCATGCAGCAACATCCCGAGAGCCAGGTGAAGCTGCATGTGCAGAACACGGCCAATATCGTGCACCAGGTTGCGCACTACGAAATTGACCTGGGTCTAATCGAAGGCGACTGCAGCCACCCGGACATCGAGGTGCAAACCTGGGTCGAGGATGAATTGGTAGTGTTCTGCGCGCCGCAGCATCACCTGGCCAAGCGCGGCGTGGCGACGCTGGAGGAGCTGACCCACGAAGCGTGGATCCTGCGGGAACAAGGTTCGGGCACGCGCCTGACGTTTGACCAAGCCATGCGCCATCACCGTAGCTCGCTGAATATCCGCCTGGAACTGGAACACACCGAGGCGATCAAGCGGGCGGTGGAGTCGGGGTTGGGGATTGGCTGCATCTCGCGGCTGGCGCTGCGCGACGCGTTCCGCCGCGGCAGCCTGGTACCGGTGGAAACCCCGGACCTGGACCTGGCCCGGCAGTTCTACTTCATCTGGCATAAACAGAAGTACCAGACCTCGGCGATGCGCGAGTTCCTGGAACTGTGCCGCGCCTTTACCGCGGGGGTTCAGCGCAGCGATGAAATCGTGCTGCCGAGCATTGCCTGAGCCTTAGATAAGGATCACGGCCCACACCAGGGTAATCATGGTCAGTGCCACGAATTGCGCAGCGCTGCCCATGTCCTTGGCGTTTTTCGACAGGGGGTGGCGGTCCAGGGAGATGCGGTCAATGGCGGCTTCTACCGCCGAATTGAGCAACTCCACGATCAGCGCCAACAGGCATACCGCGATCAGCAGCGCGCGCTCGACCCGGCTGACATTCAGGAAAAAGCTCAGCGGGATCAGGATAACGTTGAGCAACACCAACTGACGGAAGGCCGCCTCGCCCGTGAACGCCGCGCGCAGGCCATCCAGGGAGTAACCCCCTGCATTGAAAATACGTTTGATACCGGTTTGACCCTTGAAAGGCGACATAGACGTAGGCAACTGAACTGAAGGAGTGGGGAAACTAGTTCACGCCAAGTCAAAAAAGCGTGAACCGCTGACAGCTTAATGCTGCGAAATTGACTCAAGTTGTTGCAACAGTAGCGCCGCCTGGGTGCGTGTCCGCACGCCCAGCTTGCGGAAGATCGCCGTCACATGGGCCTTGATGGTCGCTTCCGACACGCTCAGCTCGTAGGCAATCTGCTTGTTCAACAACCCTTCGCAGACCATGGTGAGCACCCGGAACTGCTGGGGCGTCAGGCTGGCAAGGCCATCACGGGCGGCCTTGGCTTCGTCGGACACGTTGATTTCTTCAAACGCCTGCGGCGGCCAGGACACGTCGCCATCCAGTACCGTGCGTACGGCCTTCTGGATATCTTCTATCGCGCTGGACTTGGGAATGAAGCCGCTGGCGCCAAACTCCTTGGAGCGCACCACCACGTCGGCTTCTTCCTGGGCCGAGACCATAACCACCGGGATCTGCGGGTATTGCCCACGCAATAGCACCAACCCCGAGAAACCATAGGCGCCGGGCATGTTCAGGTCGAGCAGCACCAGGTCCCAGTCGGATTTTTCGGTAAGGCGGGCTTCCAGTTCGGCAATGCTGGCCACTTCGACCAGGCGTACATCCGGACCAAGGCCCAGGGTTACGGCTTGATGCAGCGCGCTGCGAAAGAGCGGGTGGTCATCGGCTATCAGGATTTCGTATGTGGCCATTGATTAAATGATCCTGTTTTTTAGGGGTGCCCTGATCGGCGCCCAGCATGCCCAGCGCAGCCTGGGGGGTCAAGCACTACGCCCGTGGGCATTTTAGCGGGTTGCAGGGATACGGTGCCATCATGCAAACGTCGTCTGTTTATACCGCAGGGATATAGGGCGCAAGCCGTGTGTGGACAGCGTCCGTCGGGTCCAGCGGCAACAGGAACTTGGCGCCCAGGTAATGGCTGCTGAAAACATCGAGGTAGGCGTCCAGCACCTCGCTGGCGGCACCATCGCCGGCCAGTTCCAGGCACAGGGCCGCGACCTCGGCGGTGCAGAAATGGTCATCGCGCTTGGAGCGGCGCAGTTTGTAACGCGAAAGCTGCTCGGGGGCCAGGCTCAATACCGGCAGATGCTCCAGATACGGGCTTTTGCGGAACATCTTGCGCGCTTCGCTCCAGGTGCCGTCCAGCAGAATGAACAGCGGGCGCTTGCCCTCCTCCACCTTGACCTCGCTGACCACTCGCTCAGGCGCCACGAATTCGCCAGGGAATACAATGTAGGGTTGCCATTGCGGGTCAGCCAGCAAGGCGAGCAAATCCGGGTCGACTTCGGTGCGCGCCCAGGCGAATGCGTGGGTGTCGTCGATCACGTCAGCGATCAGCCAGCCGGTGTTGCTGGGTTTCATCGGTTCGACGTCAGCCATCAGCAGGCACATGGCCGACCTGGCTTCGACCTTGGGGCGCCAGGCACACAGGCAATACTCGGGAATTACCCGGCAGCCAGGGCAACGCTCTGCACGGGAACCTCGATTGACGAAGGGCTTAATGGCGCGTGCCAGGCGCTGGGTACGCAGCCGGGAGACGGCGTGGCTCATCGCAGGTGCCGCAGGGCGGGGTAAATCAGCACGGAAAAAACTCGTTGCAGACAAAAGTGGCCGCAGTTTACCAGCGATACGCCTGGCTGTAGTGGCAAGGCGTCACCTATAATCGCGCGCCACTGAACGCACAGCGCAGTGGCTGGTCTATGCACCAGTAACCGAATCAGGAGAGTTTCATGCTGCGTTCCATGCTGCGCCTTGTTGTCCCAACCGTCGCGCTTGCGCTGGTCCTGCCCGTGGGCGCCCAGGCGGCCTCGTTGCTGGAGGCCCAAATGAACCGGAAGCTGCAAAGCGTCGCGGCGGAAAGCAACAAGGACCTGCCCCGGGAAATCGACGAGAAAACCCTGGAAGTGGCCTACACCGTTGAAGGCATGCAACTGATCGACCACCTGAGCGTCATGCCTGATCGCGCCGAACAGATGCGTGCCAACCCCAAAGCTGTGTACTTCCAGCTGGGGCAAAGCGTGTGCCTGAACAAGGGTTATCGCGAGCTGATGGCCAAAGGCGCCGTGATGCGCTACGAAATCACCGAGAACAAGACCAATCGCCCCGTGGCGTCGGTCAAGTTTGTAGAAGCAGACTGCCCGGCACCGGCTGCGGCGAAGAAGAAAAAGTAAGCGCAGCTTGACCTTCGCGCGCTGCCGCCCGGTGGCGCGCACTCCCCCGCTTCAACTCCCCGCAGGCAGCAAAACTCCCCACTGAGTGACGAATAAGCGGTTGCCAGCCAAGGGTTTTTCGGCCCATGATCAGGCCATCCCATCTGTCCACGCTCAGTCGTTTTCACTGCTGTTCTGTAACAATTTCAGGGCAAAAGAGGCATGCCCTCCTGCGGCATGCAACGACACATGCAGTGTCGTGGCCCCGACGATCGCTTGTCGGCTACCCAGGCCCTGTAAAGAAGGAGAAGTTGAATGCCTGATGAATCGAATGACCTCCTGCTCCATGAATTTGAAATAAACGGGACCGACCTCACGCAACAGGTCGAAGCTCAACTCCAGCTGATCGCCCCCAGCAGCCCGAATATCCCCCTGTATCGCGACATGATCCTCACCGTGCTGCGCATGGCCCAGGACGACCGTGACCGCTGGAACGCCAAAATCACCCTGCGCGCCATCCGCGAACTGGACCACGCTTTTCGCGTGCTGGAACAGTTCAAGGGCCGACGCAAGGTCACCGTATTTGGCTCGGCACGCACGCCGGCAGAAAGCCCGCTGTACGCCTTGGCCCGCGAGGTTGGCGCGCTGTTGGCGCAGTCTGACCTGATGGTAATCACCGGCGGCGGTGGCGGCATCATGGCGGCCGCCCACGAAGGAGCCGGCCTGGAACACAGCCTCGGGTTCAACATCACCCTGCCGTTTGAACAGCACGCCAACCCGACCATTGATGGCACCGAGAACCTGCTGTCCTTCCACTTCTTCTTTACCCGCAAGCTGTTCTTCGTCAAGGAAGCCGACGCGCTGGTGTTATGCCCGGGCGGTTTCGGCACCCTGGATGAAGCCCTGGAGGTACTGACCCTGATCCAGACCGGCAAGAGCCCACTGGTGCCGGTGGTATTGCTGGATGCACCCGGCGGCGGTTTCTGGCAAGGCGCGCTGGACTTTATCCGCAGCCAACTGGAAGCCAATCGCTATATCCTGCCTACCGACCTCAAGTTGGTGCGGTTGGTCTACAGCGCTGAAGAAGCGGTGGAAGAGATCAATCAGTTTTATGCCAACTTCCATTCCACGCGCTGGTTGAAACGCGAGTTTGTGGTGCGCATGCATCACCCGCTCAGTGACCGGGCGCTGGCCCATTTGCAAAGCGAGTTCGCCAGCCTGCGATTGAGTGGAGATTTCCAGCAGCTCGCCTATACGGGAGAGGAACATGATGAACCGAGGTTCAGCCATTTGACGCGGTTGGTGTTCAACTTCAATGGGCGCGATCAGGGCCGACTGCGAGAGTTGGTGGACTACATCAATTTGCCGGAGAACTGGGCACAGGCTCAGGGGAAGGCGCAGCAGCGGGTGGCGCCAGAGCCGGCGTGATTTTTTGAGGGCAAAAAAAAAGACCCACTATTTTCATAGTGGGTCTTTTTTGTGGTCAGGCATTTGGGAATTTGGGGCTGCTTCGCAGCTCGGCGGGAGCAAGCTCCCTCGCCACAATAACTCGCCAATCGCCGTGATTCAGTCGTCCATACTCCGACCGCTGAACAAGCGACTGATCATCTCCATCGAAAACCCGCGATAGCTCAAGAAGCGCCCCTGCTTCGCACGCTCTTTGGCATCGATAGGCAGATGGCCAGAGAACTTGCGACGCCAGGTATCTTCCAGCTGCGACTGCCAGCTGATACCGCACTCACGCAGGGCAAGGTCGATATCGGCGCGCTGCAGACCACGCTGGCTCAACTCCTCGCGAATTCGCGCGGGCCCATAGCCGGAACGGGCTCGGTAGGAGACAAAACTTTCGAGGTAACGGGCTTCCGACAACAGCCCCTCTTCCGTCAAACGGTCGAGGGCCGTGTCGATCATCTCAGGCTCTGCGCCGCGCTGACGCAGTTTACGCGTCAGCTCGACTCGACCATGCTCGCGGCGAGCAAGCAGGTCCATCGCAGTGCGCCGAACGGCGACGAGTGTATCCAGTACAACTGTCATCGTTTGCTTCAGATGTCAGTGTCGGCTTCTTCAACTTCTTCAACCGGTTCACGGTTGGCGGCAGCTTTCACGTCGGGGGCTGCGGTCAGCAGCTTGTCGCGAATCTGCTTCTCAAGCGTGGCAGCGATATCCGGGTTGTCCGCCAGGAACTTGGCCGAGTTCGCCTTGCCTTGGCCGATCTTGCTGCCGTTGTAGGCATACCAGGCACCGGACTTCTCGACGAAGCCGTGCAGCACGCCCAGGTCGATCATCTCGCCGTTCAGGTAGATACCCTTGCCGTAGAGAATCTGGAACTCGGCCTGACGGAAAGGCGGGGCCACTTTGTTCTTGACGACTTTAACGCGGGTTTCGCTACCGACAACCTCGTCACCTTCCTTCACTGCGCCGGTACGGCGGATGTCCAGACGGACCGAAGCGTAGAACTTGAGCGCGTTACCACCGGTGGTGGTTTCCGGGCTACCGAACATCACACCGATCTTCATACGGATCTGGTTGATGAAGATCACCAGGCAGTTCGCGTTCTTGATGTTACCGGTGATTTTACGCAGCGCCTGGGACATCAGACGGGCTTGCAGGCCCACGTGCATGTCACCCATTTCGCCTTCGATTTCAGCCTTCGGTACCAGGGCAGCCACGGAGTCGACCACGATCACGTCGATGGCGTTGGAGCGCACCAGCATGTCGGTGATTTCCAGGGCCTGCTCACCGGTGTCCGGCTGGGACACCAGCAGGTCGTCAACGTTGACGCCCAGCTTGCCGGCGTACTCAGGGTCGAGGGCGTGCTCGGCATCGACGAACGCGCAGGTGGCGCCCATTTTTTGTGCCTGGGCAATCACCGACAGGGTCAGCGTGGTTTTACCGGAAGATTCAGGACCGTAGATTTCAACGATACGGCCTTTTGGCAGGCCGCCAATGCCGAGCGCGATGTCCAGACCCAGAGAGCCAGTGGAAATAGCCGGGATCGCCTGACGGTCGTGATCGCCCATACGCATTACGGCACCCTTGCCGAATTGACGTTCGATCTGACCCAGGGCCGCAGCCAAGGCTTTCTTCTTGTTGTCGTCCATTAAAGTCCTCACGTAATCAATAAGGCCGGGGCGGCCAACACCTGTATAAGTAGACAGTATTGTTCCACAAAGATCGGAGATCGCCTACCCCTGATTTTCTATTTCTGCTGCAGCTCGTCGCAACAAGCCCTCTAGCGCGGCCTTAACCGTTTGTCGGCGGACCTCATCACGGTTGCCAGTGAAGTGCGCAAGCTCGGCCGTCACCTCGTCGCCAACGCCGAAAGCAAGCCACACGGTGCCCACCGGTTTGTCCGGCGAACCGCCATCCGGACCGGCTACACCGCTGACCGCCACGGCAAAGTGCGCCAGGCTTTTTTCCTGCGCGCCACGCACCATCGCCTCCACCACTTCCTGGCTGACAGCGCCGACCTTGGCGAACAACCCCTCCGGCACATTCAACTGGCGGGTCTTCTGCCGATTGGAATAAGTGACATACCCCGCCTCGAACCAGGCCGAACTCCCTGGAATCCGCGTGATGGCTTCGGCAATACCGCCGCCGGTACAGGATTCGGCGGTGGTGACGTGCGCATTGAGCACCTGTAGACGGCGGCCCAGATCAGCGGCAAGTTGAGTGATTTCCTTCACGGTCGTCTCCAGACGTGGGCAGGGGTTCGCCTACCCTACAGGAGCAAAACGCACACGCAAGCGCCAGACTGGAACAAGATGCTAACGGGCGACGGCACGCACGTAGGCCTGGCACGCACGCAATGCGATCAGTCCGTCGTCGCCGGCATCGGTGATGCCGATAATTCGCTGAGCATGCGCCGGGTCAAGTCGGGCTCGCGCGGCTGCATGAACCACGCTGCCGGTGGCGGTAGCGGTTGGCATTGGGCAGCCGCCGGCGGGGTCGAGAAGGACTGACAACCGCACATCGGCAGTAGCCAGCCGGTCACGCAGAGCAGCCTGATGACGTTGGGCATCTTTCAACTCCCGAGTGTGTTGTTGATCGCTGGCGCTGAGCTGTTGCTCCAGGGCCAGCCGTTTGTCCTGCTCGACCTGCTGTTGACGCAAGGCCAGCTGGCGTTGCTCGCTCAGCGCTTGCGCCTGCAGGGCCGATTGCCGCTCAAGCTGCGCGCCATAGCGCCAGGCCTGCACCTGCCAAGTCACGGCCATGAGCAGGCATACCGCGATCACGTGGTAACGCATAACACCGCCTTCGCCCGCGCCCACAAGCGCAAGCGCTCTTCCAGGCCATTGAGCCCGCCGTTGATACGCCGCGTAATGCGGGTGAACTGGTCGTTGTCCGCCAGCTCATTCAGGCCGTTGCTTTGCCAGAACCAGGCGGCAGATTCCGCTGCCCATTGCGGTTGCTCGAGCAGTTCGGGCTGGTGCAGCAGGCGATCGTCACCAAACAACGCCTGGCTGCAGGCCAGGTAGTTGCGACGCCCGGTAATCTGGATCAGCCCCCTGCCCCGGTACCGCTGCCCGTCGCCGTCCGCTTCGGGGCTGTTACCCAGGCGGGCGGCCAGGGTGCCGGTGTCGTATTTGCTCAGATATTGATCGCTGCCCAGTTCGCGGACGTAGCGCAGTTCGCCGGATTCATGGGCGATTTGGGCGAGGAAGGCGGCGGTGCGTATTGGGGTGTTGATCGCGTACCGAACGAACGCCGCATTTAGCGCGGTCAAAAAAATGCCCGCTCTAAGGCGGGCGCCAGGCATGATTTGAAGCAGTTGCGGCAGCGTTATTAGCATGGGTCTTACTCTTGAAAGTGTTTACGCCGACAACCCACCCGCCGTAATCGTGCTGCGATAGCCCGTCACCGGGTCGCCAACATGAACCACTTGCGTCATCGACCATTGCCCCTGCATGTATGACGGCCACGTCTCATCGAGCAGCAGCAGCCCTTCGGCCGCCAGCAGCGGGTTGCCTGGGCAATCGATCACCAGCTTCAACCCTTCGCGCCCCACGCGGCGAAGTTCTCCTTCGGCCACGGTGCGGGCTTCGGCTTCATTCTGGCAGCGTTGGCGCAGGGTTTTGAACGGCGCAATCCCGACCTGGACGACACGCTGCTTGCAGGCTGCGGCATCCCACCAGGTGACACGACTGCCCATGTATTTCGAACGGGATTTTTCGTCAAGCGTGGCGGTGATAAAGGCTTGGTCGCCGGGGCGATTGTCCTGGGTCACGGACAACTGCACCGCCGGCAATAGCTTGTCGGTAAGCGACTTGACCTTGCCGGCTTCCGCCAGCACATACAGCTCGTTGTAGGGCTTGGTGACCGCGTTGTAGCGCAGGGCGAGGCGGGTGATGAACGCCATGTCACTTTCATTGGACTGGTCGATATGCGCGATCTCTATCCCGTCCAGCGCCGGCGCCACACGCGGCGAAAAACCGTGACGGCTGACCAGTTGGCGAAACAATGCCCCCAGGGTAGTGGGCCCATAGCTGGCGGATCGGCGCTGACGATAGCCGCTGGCGTCCACCATGCTGAAGGGCGCCGCAGTGGCCACAATCATCAAGCGCATGGGAAACAACACCGGGGTTCGCTGGCTGACAACAAACTCGCCCTTCTCCACCAAACCCGATTCCTGATATCCGACGCGCAAACCGATCTTGCCACTCAAGCTGGGCAAGCCCTCCAGCCCTTCGATATTGAGGGTCAGCTCCAGCCGGTCGGCTTGAATACCCGTAGCATCGGTGTGGCTCCAGCGCATCAGGCGTTGGTTGAGCAGCGCCGCGTTGGCGCCGTAAAACTCCACGATAGGCGTAAATCCCTGTGCCATGCCGCCTCCTTAATCCCAGGCCAAAACGGGTTTCACGGCACTCGGCCGCGCTTGCAGCTCAGGCACGATCACCCACACACCGGCCGGCAGCACCGCGCCATATTCGGCAAGCGCTGGATTCAGCCCCCAGAGGGTTTCCTCCGCTACGTCATCGCAACGCCCGAGCTCGCGGTAGAGCAGCAGGTTGACCGAATCACCGGCAATACTTCGCACTCTACGCATTGGTAAACTCCTCCAGTTCAAGGCTCCAGCTCATGACCATGGCGGTGCCGTCATCGATCACGTTGCTTTGCGTTTCCACCACCGAATTGATCCGCCACAAGCCCCAGTTACGGCCGACACCATCGACCAGAGGCAGCGGTGCCCGTCTGTTTTGTAAGGCGCGCAATTCGTCCAGGCGTTGCATGCCAGTGCCGTACATCGCCGTGCCGGTGAACGTGAGTTTTTCCAGCTTCTGCCCGCTCTGCCGTGATTGGGACTTGCTGGCGATAATCGCCAGGTCAGTCCATCCACCGTCACTGTTGCGGACCAGCGAGGCATAGGCAAACCCTCGGGACAAGCCAAAAACAAAGTCGCCCAATACCATTTGTTGTCGCATCAATCACCTCCTGAAGGATCGGCCAGTGCCGCGTTGCGCCGGAGCCCCAGAGTGTCGGTGACCATCGGCATGCATTGAAATTGCAGGGCCCGGATCACCTGGTTGACGACCTGTTGCGAGTCCGCCGGGTTGACGCCGGTGATCTGGATGCTTGGGGCGAGAGTGACTTGCACGTTATCCGTGCGGGCATTGTTGAGCTGCTTGCTCACGGCGTTGGGCGCGGGCAGGAGATCACTTGATCCGAACAATTTGTCACCTAGCCATGAGCCTGCTTCACTGCCCAGCAAGCCGCCGATTGCGCCGCCGACAGCGGTACCGACACCTGGAAAGATCAGGGTGCCGACGGCTGCACCCGCTGAGGCGCCCGCCCATGCACCGCCGGCGGTGCTGAGGCCAGAACCGATGGCTTTGGCGTCGCCGTTGCGCACGCCTTGGACGACATCCATGGCTGTGTCGACATATTTCATCGGGCCAAGGCGGCGGGCACCGGCGGACTCCAGTTTGCCCAACACACCCGACAATCCCTGCGCCAGGCCTTTGCTCGTACCACGAGCCGAGGCGCGGGCAGGCGTAGGCGCAGCCGAGGAGGCAAACCCATTACCGGGAAGACGAGTCGAGGCGTGGCTCACCCGGCTGCTGTCGAACGGCAGCGGCGGCACGCCCATGGCATTGAGTAGTGGCGCTGCCGGTGCATTACGTTGGGGTTTAAGATCTGCTGATTTTCTGACTACGCTGGATTTGACCACGCGTGTTCTTGATTGGCGGGTCTTGTTACGTCTGCCTGTGGGTCGCGCTTTGCCTTCGCTCCTGACGGTCTCACCGATATTCTCGGGTAACTGCGCCGTCACCGTCCCCAGTGAACCACGGATATCGGCAGGCAGCGCTCCCGTGCAGCAACACTCCGTACCTTTGTTACCGGCCTTGGCTTTATCGTCCTTAAGCCATTTAGCCGCAGTTGGAAACTTGTCGGCCACCGCATCGAGGGCCTTGCCTGAAACTCGCTCCTTGGCCGTATCCCATAAACTGGTGAGCACTTCCTTGCCGACAAACTTAACGGCATCCTTCCCCATCTCCTGGGCCTTGTCGCTCCAAGGCTTTTCCTGATCGCTTCCCGAGGTTCCAGCGTCGACATCGGCCGTCTTGGTTGCCAGCGTTTTTCCAGCGAGGGGCAACGTGCTGTTGAGCGTCTCCAGCGTTTCGCGCAGCCGCACTTGCTCTTGGGCCAAGGCGTTGATATCCACACTGAGCGTGACCAGCGCAGAGCGCAGTTCCAACTGCGGCTGCGATGCAGCCTCCAGACTTACAGGTGCCACGGCGCTTGTGGAAAACGGTGTCAGCACATTGCCGAGATCCGCCTCGCCAACCATCCAGCGATAGTCTTCCTGAGCTTGCCTGAGCCCATATTGAGTCTCTTGCATCCCGCTCTACTCCTGTTTAACGCCAAGGCGAGTGATCGCGATGTCGTAGCGGCGCAATGCTTTTGCGGCGTCCCAGTCGAGGATCTCCGCTTCATTTACCCGGTAAACCAGCGGCACCACATCGAGGATCACGTCGATGTCGCGTTGCGAAAGAAGGCCGCCGGTTGATTTAAAAAATCGTCGATGCGCTCCTGCAGCGCGGTCCAGTCGGGCACGGTGAGGCCGGCGAGGTCGGGGATCATCAGGCCGGTGCAGTGGGCGGTGATGAACTCGGCGCGCTCTTTATTGGTGGCGAGTTTTTTCATCACTTTGGTGGCGCGCAGGGCGGGCATTTCCAGCGGCAGTTCGGTGTGGCTGCGGCCGGCCGCGTCGAGGGGCAGCAACAGTTGCACGGGCTGGTCGTGGGCGGGGTGCTGGGGTTCGCCGAGGAAGAATGAGGTAGGACGCGTCGACATCTCATGTACGTACTGGGCGATGGTTACGTAGTCCGGGCGCTTGAGTTGGTCGAGTTCTTTTTCCGACAGGCCGGTGGCGAGTTTGGCCAGTTCGAAGAACTGGTCGTCCTCGTCCTCACCGGCCCGGGCCAGCGCGTCTTTTTGCGCGGCGTAGTACAGCGGTTTGAGTTGCACCTGCTCAATCGCAGCGCCGGTGTCGGCGGTGATCGGGGACAGCAGGCGGTGCAGCGGCGGCATCCAGGCCATGGGGCAATTCCTTGTATAACGTTTGAAAAGCGTCGCAGTGTTCCGGTGCGAACGCGGTCAGGGTGGGAGCTGGCTTGCCTGCGATTGCATCAACTCGGTGACACTGACAAACCGAGTCGCCTGCATCGCGGGCAAGCCCGGCTCCCACATTGACTGTGCCCACTTCAGAACACGGTTGTTCTTAGGGCATCAGCACCGCGCGGCGGGCATCGCCGAGGATGTCGACGCCGTTGAGCACGAACTTTTGGGTGCGTACGTCGATGTCGATCACCGCAATACCGTTTTCCTGACGTTTGTAAGTGCGGCAGGACAGATCCAGCGTGGTGAGCGCCTTCTCGCCCATCTTCACTTTCCCTTCCTCCAGGGATTTGAGCTTGCCGCCGACGGTGTGGTAGGTGAAATACGTCTTGCCGTCCTGGTCCTGCCCGGCTTCACGCACGTTCAGCAGGATGTCGTCGCCCAGGCGCACGCCCAGGGCCAGCATGACTTCCGCGCCGGCGCCTTGCAGGATCAGCTTGGCGCTCAGCACCTTGCCGCTCTTGGCCATTTCCTCGGCAATAAAGCGCCCGCCGGACATGGCCTCCATGTCGAACTCGATCTTCGGCGGATTGAATTCCTCCACGGTCGCCGACAACGGCAGGCCTTGAAGGGTGGCCGCGATGGCCTGTCTGACTCGGTTGGTAAACATTAGAGAACGTCCTCCAGGAACTGCTCGATGATTTCATCACGGGCGTTGAGTTGATAAATCATGTGTTCGTTTGGCGCGTAGCGGCCGTAGTCGATGACGATGTACCAGGTGCCGTTCTTGTACTTCTCGACACTGTTCAATTCCGGGTGCAGGTACACACTACCGCCGGGGATGGTTTCGTCGGCGACCAGGGTTTGCAGCCAGTCGTTGATGCGCTTGACCTCCTGGTCCATGAAGGATTTGGTGAGGTTCTTGGCCATGGCTTTCTGCCCGGCCTTGACCAGCTTGCGGCTGATAGCATCTTCCAGGCCGACATAGCTGATGAACTTGCCGGTGATGGAGCGGTTACCCAGCAGTGAAAAACCGCCGAGGATGGTGCGCGCGTAGTAGCTCACGCCGTAGCGGTTGAGCAGGTCGCCTTCGGTGGAGGTGTCGAGGATGTTGTACTCAACCACGCGGGAAACGTCCTCGGCGAACGTCACCTGATTACCCGGGCTTTCCCACTGCTTGACCTTGGCCAAGGCGGCGATGGCCAGGGACGATGGCGACAGGAACACGTTTTTCTTCGCCGCCTTGGAGTACACCGACGGCATGTTGTGCACCAGCAGGCAGCGGTCGAAACCGAGGTCGGCACCGCCCAGCTCGCCGCTGTAGGTCACTTGGTCGGCGACGCTTGCATCTTTGCCATCCAACACCACACGGGCCTTGATGCGTTTGCCGAAGGCGGCGAATTCGCCGGCCACGGCTTTGACGCCGGTGAAGCCCGGCGCGCCGATGATGGTCAGGTCTTCCGGCACACTGGCCAGCGCCGCCAGGCCCAATTTGCGGCCGGTGATCGGCTCGTCGCCACCGATCACATTGTTGAGCGTGTCCGCCGGGGTCGCGCCCTCTTCCACGATCACCACGTAGACAGGCACTTTCACCACTTTGAGGATCTGGTACACCGCATGGAACAGCGTGCCGGTCTCGGCACCGGTTGGGTCCAGCAGTGCCTGGGTGGTGAAGCTGTTGATGCGAAACGGCGCGTTTTTCGGGATCGACGCATGGGCATTCGGCGCAGTGCCGACCAGGCCGATCACGTTGTCCCCCAGGCCACCCATGGCCTCGGGGGATTCGGTGGCATTCACGGTGATGCCGTTGTGCTCGAAGTTCAAAACCTCAGCCATGGTTAGTCAGCCTTCTTGGTGGTGGCCTTTTTGGCCGGGGTGGAGTTGAGGACGCTGGTGAGTTCCAGGCGGCCGGCGGTGCGCAGGGCGCAGGCTTCGACGTCCAGCAGGTCCAGTTGCTGGCCGGCGGAGGACCAATGGCCGGCGCCGGTGGGGAATGGGATGAGGACGGTGTAGGTTTGGCGGGTGGGCATGTGGGTAAACTCCAGGCGAAAAAAAACCGCTCAAGGCGGCAGGTATGAAAACGCCCCGGCGGTGCGGGGCGTTATTCAGTTTGGTTGGCGATCCAGGCCGGGGCTACGGGCCGATGTTCAATATCCGGGAAATCCGGCGATTGCGGCCAGTCGCGCAGAGATTGCATGTACAACAACAACTCTTCGAACTGTGCATCGGACAACGCGGCATCAAAGCCAATTTCCTTCTGGTCACGGTGGCGCTCGCGTAACCATATGACAGCGGCCAACTCAGCATCACGCCTCTGACGCTCGAACCTTGCGGGGTCCTCCAGAGGAATAATTTTGGGCTGTTTGGACAGCACCCCGTCATCGCTCAAGTGCCATGTATAGCCAATGTTCTGTGTGACTTCATACCAGCGCTCGGCATCAATCAAGACGGCGCGTGATGGGATTTCATGCACGCCCTCAATCAAGTGCGCAATTACTTCTCGAGCGTCATTCAAAGCTAGGTATTTACGCATAACGCCCCCTCAGTAACCGAAGCAAAAGAAATAGTAAGGATTTGGTGTTCCCGAAGTATCCGGCGTGTAGTGCGGGCGGTTGTTGATAGTGATCTGACTTAGCGTTGTGGATACGGTGGCCGAGTTGTTACCTTGGGCGCGACGAAAAGCTCCTGGGCAGATCGCGGCCGTTGGGAAAGGTACGGTGTAATTAAATGTAGCCGCCGTAGCGTTAGGGATATCGGGGGTGGATCCCCATTGGATAATCCATCCTCCTAACCAGGTTGGGAAAATAATCGCTCCATTGACCCCCTTGATGAACTGAAAGCCGAAGCGCAGTTTCTTCGGCGTTACGATAGTGGCGTCATCAAGCCCCGCGTCCGTCATCGGCTGTGTTGCGATCTTGGCCGTGCCTTGATTGATCTCCGTGCCTTGAGCTGCCAATGCGGCCAGCGCGGCAATATCAATGCTTCCCTGATTAATGGGGGCGTTCCAGGCTTTGATGCACCACATCACTGCCAGATTTCGCGGGCGGGTTTCGGTATCGCCTGTGAATCCGACGTTAGCAAGGGCATCGAAATTAGAGCCACCGATTGCTTTAACGCCGACTGGGCCTTGCGCCGAGTTGATGCCTGTCTGGTTTGGTGGTGTATGGGTGTGGCTCTTGAAAGCGTCAGTTTGGTAACTCGCTAACATCCGACCAGCATCGACACCCCGCCCATGATCCCATCCACGAAAGAACTCCCCTCGCGACTCAGGCAACCGCGTATACCCCGCCGCATCACCCGCCAAGTTGAATTTCTTCGCCAGATAAGCAGCCAAATCCGGATAAACATCATCCTTAAACAGACTGTTATCCACCTCCAAATACCCCGGCGGCACATTCCCCAGCGGAAACGGCACCATCACCCCAACCGGCAACGCCGAAGCCTTGGCAATCAACCCCTCAATCTCAGCCTTCGAATACGTCCCCTTGCCCAGATAATCCATCACCCAAGCCCGAGTCGCCTTCACCACCGTGTCATCGATCAACAACGTCACAATCGCGGCGTTACTCGTCTCGAATATCGAGCGAATATAAAACTCTTTCCCCGACCCCGACGTCGCCAACACCGGCTTATACGACTCCGGGTACTTAACCACGGCATACAAAATCCCGGTGTCTGTCCACAGCCCGGCCTCGCGTACATACCAGCCGCCAACATCAGAGGGGATGGTGACTTCGGCCATCAGCCAGTTGGCGTTTTTTTCATCTTGAAACAACGCGTTCAACGGCCCGCGCCACACTTCGCGTTTCAGCGCTTTTGCGCTGGCGTCGGGGTTATAGACGGCGCCGTTGCCGTCGCCGACGGAAATTTGCGCGAGTTTGATCGGTACGCCTGCGGCCTTGCAGGCGGTTTCGTAGGCGATCCCCGCGTCGGTGAGCAGGGTGTAATAGTCAGCCATTTAGTGCTCCTGTGGATAAAGGGTGGTGGTTTCGACGGTGTAGAAGCCAGCCGCCATAAAGGCGCGGCCCGTGGCCCCGACCCCTGCCAGCACGTTGGGGTAGATCGTGGTCAGTTCGCCGCACAGCGTGGCGGCGCCGATGCTGTGGTGGCCGAAGGCGCTCAGGCCTACGGAGATCGAGAGGATGTCGCGCTCGCTTTTGGCGTCGGCCAGGCGGCGGTCGAGTCGGGCGTCGACGGTTTCGCTGTAGGGCAATTCGGTCCAGGCACGTACGGCAAAGCTGTAGGGCACACCCGGCGGTTTCTGTTCGTACCAGGCACGCACCTCGGGGCTCAGTTGCAAGCCCTTGGCAGCATTTTCCAAAGCTTGGCGGGTGCCGGCCTGGCGGGCGGTAGGCCAGGCGAGTTTGACGGTCAGGCGCTTTTCGGCCTCGGGGGCCGTGGTGCTCCATTCGTTCACCGCGCGGTCCGCCGCCAGGTAGGGCAGGAACGCCGCCGGTGTCAGATCCGGATTCATCAATTGCGGGAAAGGTGGCGTGACCCTGTCCAGCAAATGGCCAAAACCCAGGTCCAGGGCCTTTTCCAGCGGTGAGCTGTTGGCGGGCAACAGGCTTTTTTTGAGTTCACTCATAGCGTGCGCACCTCCACCTCGACGCCTGTGCAATACGGGGCCTGGAACGCCGTGCTGATAATCGGCGCCAACGGTTCGAGGATCTGCAGTTGCGCGGCGCCGGCGCTGTGGATCGCGTAGTCGATCCAGCTCGGGTCAACGCGCCCTTCCAGGCGATGGCAGGAGTCGGCGTAGGTTTGCAGCAGTTGTTGCGCCGCCACCTGGGTCAGGCCGGAGTCCGGGCCGGCATTGATCTTGGCCACCACGCGAATTTTGTAACGCTGAATTTGCGCGCCTTGGACGGTGACCAGATCCGTTTCCGGTCGTACGTCGGGCCGTGCGAAATGTCGTCGTACGCCGTCAAGCAAATCGGCGGACGCACTGCCATCGCCCTCCCTCGACAACACGGTCACCATCACTTCGCCAGGTGCCGTGCGCCGTCCGTTGCCGTCCTTGACCTGGGCTGCGTAGCCGTCCGGGTCGAAGGTGTAACTGACGGTGACCACGCCCGCAGTGGCGCTTTGCACTTTGACCGACGGCCGCTCGCCCAGGGTGAACACCTCGCGGCGATACTGCATGCGCGAGCCCGCCGCCGGCGCATGGGGCGCGAGGTAGTAACGCAGACGCGCATCATCGTCACTCTCCAGAACCGGCGGCACCGGCGGGAAGGCGGCCGGGTCGCCGGGGTCCAGCACCTGGCGCTCCAGGCCCATGTCCGCCAGGCGCGCATCCAGGTTGCTGCCGGTGGCCCACCACGCCAGCATCTGCTTGATGCGCGCATTGTATTTGCGTTCGTGGGTTTGCAGACGCACGCAAAAGGCTTCCAGGGCCAGGGTCAGCAGCTCGCTTTCATTGTCGAGGCTGGCCTTGAGTTTTACCGCGTTTTGCGGCGCGCGGGTGGCGACGTAATCGACCACAAACGCCTTGAATTCGGCCAACAACGGCTCGAACTCATCCACCGCGATAATCGCCGGTTCCGCCAGTTGGTTCTGGCCGGGGATCAGCATGCTCATGTCGAGACCTCGAAAGATTGTTGGCGGTTTTTCCAGGTGCCGGCAAACCGCAGCAACAAACCTGCGCCCTGGCGGCTGGCGACGATGACCTGGGGATGGAAGTCGGTGATGCCGTTCTGCGCGTTGTAAAACGCCTGTGCAGCGTGGCTTTGGGCGAGGATCAGCAGGTCGTCGCCAAGGTTCTGGCCGAGCAATTGCGGGATACTCGAGCCGTACAACGGGCGCTTTTGGCGAGTGCCCACGGGGGTGGTCAGCGCTCGGGTGGCGCGCTGTACGAATTGCAGCCAGTCATCCACGGCTGCCCCGGTGTTTCTATCGATTCCGAGCATGGCAAATCCTTATGCGCTGCTGATCACGCGGCCTTGGTGATCCACCACCGGGCCGCTCAAATGCACGCCGGCGGCATCCAGCAGCAGGCCGGTGGCGCCGAGTTGCAGGGTGATGCTCTGGGCGGTCAGCGTCAGGCTGGCGGCGCCGACCTTGATGTCGACCTGTTCACGGGAGCCGCTGACGGTGGTAGGGCCGTTGACCCAATTGAAGAGGTGGCTGGCGTCGTCGTAATCGCTTTGGGTGCCGTCCTGATGGCGACGTCGGGTCAACGACGCTTCGCTGGAAACCGGCGGAAACAGACTACTGTTGAGGCCGAACAAAGCCACAGACTGCGTTCCGCCTTCCCCACCGCCGTAGTTGAGCAACAGGCACTGCTCGCCCACTGAGGGAATGCGCGTTTCAGTTTGTGCACCGGCGCTGGGGTTGAAAAACCGAATGGCCGGGCTGAGCAAATCACCGTGGCTGACCTTGCAGGTATTGCTGGCGGCATCGACCTCCTGGCACACGCCAATCCGGCAGAAGCTTTCGGCGCGTCGATACAGGTCCTCGAGCTGGGCCTCCATTTCTGCCAGGCGCTCGACAATCGGACCCAGCTGCATGCGTAGCAATGCGTCGAACATGGACTACTCCTGCAGCGGGCGATATTGGCCCGGGTCGTCGATATTTGCGACTTCCCAGGTGCGGGCAAACAGCGGAATGCCCGTAGGATCTTCGAGCAGCAGAGGGCCGATATAGAGGTTTTGGGTGAAGGACACCGTCCAGGTGTCGTAGTCCGTTTCGGTGCTGGTGAGTGGCGAGGGCGCCGCGACGATGGTGGTGGGCAGGTCGCATTGATCGGGCGGCAGGCCCCAGCGGTTATCCAGGGCAAGGTCCATCAATTGGCTGGCCAGGTCGCAGGCATCAAAGGGCGCAGCCTCACTGGGGACTGTGACCCGCAGTGATACCGACAAGGCATGTGCCTTGCGCCCTTCAAAAGAGCGAGTGCCGGGGCCGTTGCGCTCCACGCTGATCAGTACGCCGGTTTTATCGCCGGCGCCGCTGAAATCCTGGTGATTGCCTACACGCAATTGTGGGAAGGCGCCCTTCAGCGCCGCCCCTATTGCCTCGGGCAGTTGGGAAGGTTTTTCGATAAGTGTCATTGAGTTGCATCCTTGCAGCGGTTACGGCTGATCCTGGCGCGAGGTCGGGGCCTCATCGACCCCGATGCGCTTAGCCGCCCAACGTTCATAAAGGCCGATGGCCACATCCGCGCCGGCCATGGCGGTGAGGCAGCCAATGGCGCCGGCGGTCCAGATCGACATACCGGCGGCGTAGCACAGCATCAATGCCGACACTCCGCAGACCATGCACGCTCCAGACCGCAGCGCCAGGCGCCGAACCAGCGACCAACCGCGGGCGCCCTCCTTGTCGGCGCGCCACATTTCGCCGGATACACCGCCGACCAGGGCCAGTACGATCACCAGCCAGATAGGCATTTCCGCTAACACTTGCTGCTCGTTTGTCATGTCACGCCTCCTGGCTGAGCATTCCCGGCATCCTGCCGGCTGGTTGGGTAAATCCATGTGTAGGTAGGCATTCCAAAAAGCCCGGCTGCCCGGGCTTTTCAGTAATGCGGTCCTCAATCCTTCGGCGCTACTGGCGCGGTACGGATTTTTCCTAAGATGTTTTTCCGACCACGATCCCTGTCTGCCGGATAACTGCTTCTGGTGCTTTACGCTGCACACCCGGGTCAGTTGCCAACCCTCTGAACCGTTGAGGCCGGTTCATCGCTGCCTGTTCTTGCAAAGTGTTGAAACTAAAGAGCGTCGGCATCCTTGCCGGTGTTGCCTGGCGTCCCTGCCATCGCTCGGATGGCGTCCTTGCCGGTGTTGCGTGCCTTCCTTGTCTTTCCTGGCAGCATCCTTGCCGCCTCCACCACCTTGTTGGCTGGCTTGAGATCGAGAATATGCATGTATGCATATACAGTCAATGCATAAATGCATTTATTTTTAAGCGCTCAATGCGCTTATGCATTTAAGCCCTTGCAGGCCAAGGCTTTGGGGATTTTCTAAGGGCGAAAAAAAGCCCGCGCATTGGCGGGCTCTGTCTTACACAGGGCGGTTAACGGGCGTACATGCCCCACCAGAACACATGACCAAGGATGCTGATCTGCTCATCCTGGATATCCTGGAAGCTGTAGTCTTCATCCGGGTGTTCATCACGGTTGAAACTGCGCAGGCGAATCCCGGAAGGCAGGCGGTAGAGCTGTTTAACTCGCAGCTGACCGTTGTGATTGATGGCATACAAGTCGCCATCGACGATATCGCCAATCGCGCTTTTGCCGGCGTTGACCCCAACCGTCGCGCCATCCCGCAGCACCGGCAACATGCTGTTGCCGCGCACCGTCACACACTTGGCCTGGTCGAACTGCACACCGTTATGCCGCAGGCTGCGCTTGCCGAACCGCAGGCTGGCCTTCTCGCTTTCCTCGATGACGAATCTTCCTGATCCAGCAGCCAATTCAACCTCGCGCAGAAAGGGGATCGACACCTCGTCATCATTAACGGGCGTGTCGTCGTCCCACAGGCTTATGTCCTTGAGTTCCGAATGCATCGGGTCACGCCCGTCATCGCGCAAAGCACCCACCGCCACGCGGCCGCGCAGCTGGTCGGTGCTCACCCGAAAGTACTCGGCGATGCGGGAAATGTGCTTGTCCGACGGATCAACGATCTTGCCGCTGAGGATCCGGGACAACGTGGATTGAGGCACGCCGGTACGCCGGTGAAGCTCCGTGGGGGAGATCCGGTCGCGGTCCAGCAGTTCTCTTAAGACGGTTGAAACGTTGCGTTTTTGCATAACGGGGATAATGACGGGGGATTTTGGGGTTGGCAAATGCTGATTCGCATTTTCTATGCATTTTTCATGCACCATTCATACATCCGAGCCTCACGTGACAGAGCGATCAACCACTAACCCGTGGCGAGGGAGCTTGCTCCCGCTGGGGCGCGAAGCGGCCCCAAAAATGGGACTAATGCGCAGTCCAGCGCGAGCAAGCTCCCTCGCCACAAGTGTGGTGCTCGTCCTTAAGAGTGGTGGCCATTAGGCGCTGCGCCCTTTTTAGGTTTTACCTAGCCGTTTGTGACCTGCGCCCTCCCAACCTCGCGTGTTAACCTTGCCGCCATCGCAAAATTAGCAGGGCCAAGTGCCCCATCTTTGCCCCACTCCTTTTAACGAATTTGCTAACTATCTGATGAGTAAAAACACCTCCGACCTGTCCTCCCACACCCCGATGATGCAGCAGTACTGGCGCTTGAAAAACCAGCACCCTGATCAGTTGATGTTCTATCGCATGGGCGACTTCTACGAGATCTTCTATGAAGATGCGAAGAAGGCCGCCAAGTTGCTGGATATCACCCTGACCGCGCGTGGGCAGTCGGCTGGGCAGTCGATTCCGATGTGTGGGATTCCTTACCATTCGTTGGAAGGCTACCTGGTCAAGCTGGTGAAGCTGGGCGAGTCGGTGGTGATCTGTGAGCAGATCGGCGACCCGGCCACCAGCAAAGGGCCGGTGGAACGTCAGGTGGTGCGCATTATCACGCCGGGCACGGTGAGTGATGAGGCGTTGCTGGATGAGCGTCGCGATAACTTGATCGCTGCTGTGTTGGGTGATGAGCGCTTGTTCGGGCTGTCGGTGCTGGATATCACCAGTGGCAATTTCAGCGTGCTGGAGATCAAGGGCTGGGAGAACCTGCTGGCGGAACTGGAGCGCATCAATCCGGTGGAGTTGTTGATTCCGGATGATTGGCCAAAGGATCTGCCGGCGGAAAAACGCCGTGGGACCAAGCGTCGTGCACCGTGGGATTTCGAGCGGGATTCGGCGCTGAAAAGTCTGTGCCAGCAGTTCTCGGTGCAGGACCTTAAAGGCTTCGGCTGTGAAACCCTGACCCTGGCCATTGGCGCCGCCGGTTGCCTGCTCAGCTATGCGAAGGAAACCCAGCGCACCGCCCTGCCGCATTTACGCAGCCTGCGCCATGAGCGCCTGGACGACACTGTGGTGCTTGATGGCGCGAGCCGTCGCAACCTGGAGCTGGACACCAACCTGGCCGGCGGGCGTGACAACACGTTGCAGTCGGTGGTCGACCGCTGCCAGACCGCCATGGGCAGCCGCTTGCTGACCCGCTGGCTGAATCGCCCGCTGCGCGATCTGACGGTGCTGCAAGCGCGTCAAACCTCGATTACCTGCCTGCTCGACGGCTATCGCTTTGAAAAGCTGCAACCGCAACTGAAAGAAATCGGCGATATCGAACGCATCCTGGCGCGGATCGGCCTGCGCAATGCTCGTCCCCGCGACCTGGCGCGTCTGCGCGATGCCTTGAGCGCGCTGCCGCAACTGCAAGTGGCGATGACCGAACTGGACACGCCGCACCTGCAGCAGCTTGCGCAAACCGCCGGCACCTACCCGGAACTGGCGGCGTTGCTGGAAAAAGCCATTATCGACAACCCGCCCGCGATCATCCGCGACGGCGGCGTACTCAAGACCGGTTACGACAGCGAGCTGGACGAACTACAGGCCCTGAGCGAAAACGCCGGGCAATTCCTGATCGACCTCGAAGCCCGCGAAAAAGCCCGCACCGGCCTGGCCAACCTGAAAGTCGGCTACAACCGTGTGCATGGCTACTTTATCGAGTTGCCGAGCAAGCAGGCCGAGTCGGCGCCTATTGATTACCAGCGCCGCCAGACCCTTAAAGGTGCCGAGCGCTTTATCACGCCGGAACTCAAAGAGTTCGAAGACAAGGCGCTGTCGGCCAAAAGCCGCGCCCTGGCGCGGGAAAAAATGCTCTATGAGGCCTTGCTCGAAGACCTGATCAGCCAACTGGCGCCGCTGCAGGACACCGCCGCCGCCCTGGCGGAACTGGATGTACTGAGCAACCTCGCCGAGCGCGCGCTGAACCTTGACTTGAACTGCCCGCGGTTTGTCAGCGAGCCGTGCATGCGCATCGTGCAGGGCCGCCACCCGGTGGTGGAGCAGGTGTTGACCACGCCGTTCGTGGCCAATGACCTGTCGCTGGACGACGATACCCGCATGCTGGTGATCACCGGTCCGAACATGGGCGGTAAATCCACCTACATGCGTCAGACCGCGTTGATCGTTTTGCTCGCGCATATCGGCAGCTTTGTGCCGGCGGCCAG
The DNA here is from genome assembly GCF_979253585.1 of Pseudomonas sp. AC463. Lineage (NCBI taxonomy): Bacteria > Pseudomonadati > Pseudomonadota > Gammaproteobacteria > Pseudomonadales > Pseudomonadaceae > Pseudomonas > Pseudomonas sp. AC463. The sequence goes on from NZ_CEEDDZ010000016.1 coordinate 164,050, forward strand.
TTGCGAATTGTCGCTGGTGGACCGCATTTTCACGCGGATCGGTTCCAGCGATGACCTGGCCGGCGGCCGTTCGACCTTTATGGTGGAAATGAGCGAAACCGCCAACATCCTGCACAACGCCACCGACCGCAGCCTGGTGCTGATGGACGAAGTCGGTCGCGGCACCAGCACCTTCGACGGGCTGTCCCTGGCCTGGGCAGCGGCCGAGCGCCTGGCGCACTTGCGTGCCTATACGCTGTTTGCCACCCACTACTTCGAGCTGACGGTACTGCCGGAAAGCGAGCCGCTGGTGGCCAACGTGCACCTCAACGCCACCGAGCACAACGAACGCATCGTGTTCCTGCACCACGTACTGCCCGGCCCTGCCAGCCAGAGTTACGGCCTGGCCGTGGCGCAATTGGCCGGGGTGCCGAACGATGTGATCACCCGCGCCCGCGAGCACCTCAGCCGCCTGGAAACCACGGCCCTGCCCCACGAAACCGTGGTCGCAAGCCCAGCCAAAGCTTCGAGCAAACCGGCGGCGCCGCACCAGAGCGATATGTTTGCCAGCCTGCCCCATCCGGTGCTGGATGAGCTGGCAAAGCTTGACCTGGACGGGTTGACCCCGCGTAAAGCGCTCGAAATGTTATATGCACTGCAAGTTCGGATATAACGCAGAGGCTTGCAAGCTGGTAGACTCTCGCGCGGTTTGGGATGCTGCAGGCTCTTAGCCTGGCCTGCAGACTATCGCTCCCGAACCTCGCGAGCCCTGCCACAAAGGGTTTCGCTGCCGCCGCCTGAGGAGAGAATTAGAAATGACCTTCGTCGTTACCGACAACTGCATCAAGTGCAAGTACACCGACTGCGTCGAAGTGTGTCCGGTGGACTGCTTCTACGAAGGCCCGAATTTCCTGGTTATCCACCCGGATGAGTGCATTGACTGCGCCCTGTGTGAACCAGAATGCCCGGCCGTCGCTATTTTCTCCGAGGACGAAGTCCCGGCAGAGATGCAGGAATTTATTCAGTTGAACGTCGAGCTGGCGGAAATCTGGCCGAACATCACTGAGAAGAAAGACTCGCTGCCAGACGCAGCGGAATTTGATGGCGTAAAAGGCAAGATTAAAGACCTGGTGCGCTAACAGCGCCGCCGCCCTCATGAAAAAGGCCCCTTGCGGGCCTTTTTTGCGTTTTGGGGCAGGCGTTCACTTTTCTGCAGGCGAAAAAAGGGGCGGTATGACCCGCCCACATTTTTTCCCTAGTCCCTGTATTCCTTTTCATCATCCTGATGAATCGCATCCTGCGACGTTCCTTCAAACCATCGTTCCTTGATGGCTGTGCCAATCCGTGGACACAGGGCTGATGTTAGAGAGTTCCAAGGGAAGTTCAATGGGATCCAACGGCGCGCCAGCCAGACATCGGCCATCAGAACGATATAAATAATTGTTATATTTCAATTAGTTAGAAAACGCTCTCGCCAGTTTGGGACGTCCACACCGGGTAAAAAAACCAATCACTTACGAAAAAGTAAGCAAATGCTTACACGCGCAATTACGTAAAGCGTAAATGAGATCGTTTCCTGACAAGAAAAAGCCCCGACACTGTCGAGGCTTGTTTTCCTGCAGCCGTATCAGTCGTCGCTGACGGTGATTGTCGGCATCGCCGGCGCAGCGGCTTCCTGCAGGACGATGCGCGCGCCAACATGGCGGGCCAACTCCTGATAGATCATCGCGATCTGGCCATCGGGCTCCGCCGCCACCGTGGGCTTGCCGCCGTCGGCTTGTTCACGAATCGCCATCGACAGCGGCAACGAGGCCAACACTTCGACGCCGTACTGGGTCGCCAGCTTCTCGCCCCCGCCTTCACCGAACAGATGCTCGGCATGGCCACAGTTGGAGCAGATGTGCACCGCCATGTTTTCCACGACGCCCAGCACCGGGATGTTGACCTTGCGGAACATCTCCACGCCCTTGCGCGCATCGAGCAGCGCCAGGTCTTGGGGCGTGGTCACGATAACCGAACCGGCCACCGGGACTTTCTGCGCCAGGGTCAACTGGATATCGCCGGTGCCTGGCGGCATGTCGATCACCAGGTAATCCAGGTCGCCCCAGGCGGTCTGGGTGACCAGTTGCAACAAGGCGCCGGACACCATCGGCCCACGCCAGACCATCGGCGTGTTGTCGTCAGTGAGAAAGGCCATGGACATCACTTCCACGCCCAGGGACTCGATCGGCACGAACCACTTCTGGTCCTTGACCTTGGGCCGCGTGCCTTCGGCGATGCCGAACATCACGCCTTGGCTGGGTCCGTAGATATCCGCGTCGAGAATCCCCACCCGCGCGCCTTCACGGGCCAGCGCCAGGGCCAGGTTGGCGGCGGTGGTGGATTTGCCCACCCCACCCTTGCCGGACGCCACGGCAACCACGTTCTTGACGTTGGCAAGGCCGGGGATTTGCGCCTGGGCCTTGTGCGGTGCGATCACGCACTGAATGTCGACCTTGGCCGAACCTACGCCGTCGAGGCCTTCGATGGCCATTTGCAGCATCTGCGCCCAACCGCTCTTGAACAAGCCGGCGGCATAGCCCAGTTGCATCTGCACCGACACCTGGTCGCCCTGGACCTCGATGGCGCGTACACAGCCGGCACTGACCGGGTCCTGGTTCAAATAGGGGTCGGTGTACTGGCGAAGAACGGCTTCCACCGCTGCGCGATTGACGGCGCTCATGGGCTACTCCCGAAAAAAGACTGACTGAAACAGGCGGCTATCCTAACCGTTCCAGCCGCGTTGCGGCATGCTTTCGCAGCGTTGGAAGATGCTGATACAGCACCACGGGGTGAAATAAATTCCCCGGCGCTTTATAGTGGCCGACCTCCGTTTCATCAAGTAGCCGAGCCCCATGTCCGAGCCACGCAAGATCCTCGTCACCAGCGCCCTGCCCTATGCCAATGGTTCCATCCATCTTGGCCATATGCTTGAGTACATCCAGACCGATATGTGGGTGCGCTTCCAGAAGCATCGCGGCAATCAATGCATTTATGTCTGCGCGGACGACGCCCATGGTTCGGCCATCATGCTGCGCGCCGAGAAGGAAGGCATCACCCCGGAACAACTGATCGCCAATGTGCAGGCTGAACACAGCGCCGACTTTGCCGAGTTCCTGGTGGATTTCGACAACTTCCACTCGACCCACTCCGAAGAAAACCGCGAGCTGTCGAGCCAGATCTACCTGCGGTTGAAGGACGCCGGGCATATCGACCAGCGTTCGATCACCCAGTACTTCGACCCGGAAAAGAAAATGTTCCTGGCCGACCGTTTCATCAAGGGCACCTGCCCGAAATGCGGCACCGAAGACCAGTACGGCGACAACTGCGAAAAATGCGGTGCAACCTATGCACCGACTGACTTGAAGGACCCGAAGTCGGCAATCTCCGGCGCCACTCCGGTGCTCAAGGATTCCCAGCACTTCTTCTTCAAGCTCCCGGATTTCCAGCAGATGCTGCAAACCTGGACGCGCAGCGGCACCCTGCAGGACGCCGTGGCCAACAAGATCGCCGAGTGGCTGGATGCCGGCCTGCAACAGTGGGACATCTCCCGCGATGCGCCGTACTTCGGCTTCGAGATCCCGGGCGAGCCGGGCAAGTATTTCTACGTGTGGCTGGACGCGCCGATCGGCTACATGGCCAGCTTCAAGAACCTGTGTGACCGCACGCCGGAGCTGGACTTCGACGCGTTCTGGAACAAGGATTCCACTGCCGAGCTGTACCACTTCATCGGCAAGGACATCGTCAACTTCCACGCGCTGTTCTGGCCGGCGATGCTCGAAGGTTCGGGCTACCGCAAGCCAACCGGCATCGCCGTGCACGGGTACCTCACCGTCAACGGCCAGAAAATGTCCAAGTCCCGTGGCACCTTTATCAAGGCGCGCACCTACCTGGACCACCTGTCGCCGGAATACCTGCGCTACTACTACGCCTCCAAGCTGGGCCGTGGCGTCGATGACCTGGATCTGAACCTGGAAGACTTCGTACAGAAGGTCAACTCGGACCTCGTAGGCAAAGTCGTCAACATCGCCAGCCGTTGCGCCGGGTTTATCCAAAAAGGCAACGCCGGGCTGCTGGTGGCAGAAAATGCTGCACCAGAACTGACCGAGGCTTTCCTGGCCGCCGCGCCAAGCATTGCCGACGCCTATGAAGCCCGTGACTTCTCCCGCGCCATGCGCGAGATCATGGGGCTGGCCGACCGCGCCAACGCCTGGATCGCCGACAAGGCGCCGTGGTCGCTGAACAAGCAGGAAGGCAAGCAGGCGGAAGTCCAGGCGATCTGCGCCACCGGCGTCAACCTGTTCCGCCAGTTGGTGATCTTCCTCAAGCCGGTGCTGCCGTTGCTGGCCGCCGATGCCGAAGCGTTCCTCAACGTTGCGCCGCTGACCTGGAATGACCACGCCACACTGCTCAGCAACCATCAGCTGAACGAGTTCAAGCCGCTGATGACGCGTATCGACCCGGTGAAAGTCCAGGCCATGACCGACGCTTCGAAAGAAGACCTGGTCGCCAGCCAGACCGACACCGGTTCAGCTGCGCCAGCGGGCAATGGCGAGCTGGCCAAGGACCCGATCTCTGCAGAAATCGAGTTCGACGCGTTTGCTGCCGTGGACCTGCGCGTCGCGCTGATCGTCAAGGCCGAAGCGGTGGAAGGCGCAGACAAGCTGCTGCGCCTGACCCTGGATCTGGGCGGCGAGCAACGCAACGTGTTCTCCGGGATCAAGAGCGCGTATCCGGACCCGTCCAAGCTCGATGGGCGCCTGACCATGATGATCGCCAACCTCAAGCCACGGAAAATGAAGTTCGGTATTTCCGAAGGCATGGTGATGGCGGCCGGCCCTGGCGGCGAAGAGATCTACCTGCTGAGCCCTGACAGCGGCGCCAAGCCGGGTCAGCGGATCAAGTAAGCGTGTAAAATAGCCCTGTCGTTTCGGCGACAGGGCTTTTCAGCTAGTACCCCCTTCTTGCTTGCCGGATAATCAGGCCCTGTTCGCTTAACCCGGCGTGACCATGACCGCTATCGTCCTCACTCTCTTCAGCGTCGCTTTGATCAGCAACCTCGTGTTGCAGATGCCGCTGGCGGTCGACCCGATGTTGGCCGCGCGTGCTCGCCAACGGGTGCGTGCCCTGGGGCCCGGCCATGCAGTGGGAAGGCTGTGGTTGTTGCTGCTGGGAACTCAGGATAATCAGGCATTGAGCCAGATGACCGCACTGAGTCTTGGCAGCGGCCTGCAGGTGCTGCTGGCTTTTCTTGGTTTCAACGCAATGATCAAAGCATGAGCCTGATTCAACATATCGACGCACTGCTGCCGCAGACCCAATGCGGCAAGTGCGGGCACCCGGGCTGCAAGCCTTACGCCGAGGGTATTGCCCGTGGCGAGGCGATCAACAAGTGCCCGCCGGGAGGGCAGGAGACCATCGCTGGGCTCGCGCACTTGCTGAACGTGCCGGTGCTGGCCCTGGATACCAGCCGGGGCGAGGCGCCGGCACAGGTTGCGTATATCCGCGAGGCCGAATGCATCGGTTGCACCAAATGCATCCAGGCATGCCCGGTGGATGCGATTGTCGGCGCCGCCAAATTGATGCACACGGTGATCGTTGACGAATGCACCGGCTGCGACCTGTGCGTGGCGCCCTGCCCGGTCGATTGCATCGAGCTGCGCCCGTCGCCCATGGTGCTGCCGATTGTCGGCGGCCTCGCGGCCAATGATCACGAGCGCCGCGAGCGCGGGCTCAAGCGTGACCGGGCGCGGCGACGCTTTGAACACCGCAACGCGCGCCTGCAACGGGAAGAAGAGCACAAGATTGCCGAACGCCTGGCGCGGGCCAAGCGCACGCCTCCCTTAGAAGCGCCACCGCTGGACACCCATCAGGCTGCCCTGGATGCGGCGATCAAGAAAGCCAAAATCGGTGTGGCCATGAGCCGCGCGCAGCTGCACAAATCCTTGAAGGCGTTTGGTCATCCACCCACCTTCGAGCAACAGTCGCAGCTGATTGTGTTGCAGCAGCAATTCGAGGCGGCAGAGCAAGCGCTTGCCGCCCTGGAGGTGACCACCACACCCGGCGCCGCGCTGCCCGCGAGCACGACCGCCGAGTTCAAGCGCGCCAAGATCCAATTGGCCATGCGCCGCGCCGAATTGAAAAAAGCCCAGGACCAGCACGCCAACCCGCAGCAGTTGGCCGAGGCGCAAGACAAGCTAGACGCCGCGCAGCGCCAGGTGGACGCCCATGTCGGCAGTTGACCCTCAACCGGCGTTGCGACGCATATGGCTGGCAACGCTGCCTTCGAAACCACATTGACCGCCTGCAAGGAACCGACCGCCCCATGAACGCCGCCAAACGCCTGGAAATTTTCCGCAGGCTCCACGAAGACAATCCGGAACCCAAGACCGAACTGGCCTATACCACCCCGTTCGAGTTGCTGATTGCGGTGATTCTCTCTGCCCAATCCACGGACGTCGGCGTCAACAAGGCTACGGCGAAGCTGTACCCCGTGGCGAACACCCCGGAGGCGATCCACGCGCTGGGTGTGGAAGGGTTGTCGGAGTACATCAAGACCATTGGCCTGTACAACAGCAAGGCCAAAAACGTGATCGAGACCTGCCGCCTGCTGGTCGAACTGCATGGCAGCGAAGTGCCACAAACCCGCGAAGCCCTGGAAGCCCTCCCCGGCGTTGGGCGGAAAACCGCGAACGTGGTGCTCAACACTGCCTTCCGACAGCTGACCATGGCGGTGGACACGCATATTTTCCGTGTCAGTAACCGCACCGGCATTGCGCGCGGCAAGAACGTGGTGGAGGTGGAGAGGCAACTGATGAAGTTTGTTCCCAAACCGTATCTGCTCGATTCCCACCACTGGCTGATCCTTCACGGACGCTACGTTTGCCAGGCCCGCAAGCCACGCTGCGGCAGCTGTCGGATCGAGGACCTGTGCGAATACAAGGAAAAAACCTCTGACGATTGAGGGATCATTGGTTTTTTGGTCAAGCGATTGAAAAAATCTTTTTTACCCGCCCATGGATTATCGTTATAAGGAGCGCCAACGGCAGTCTTAGCCCGGAGTGAACCTTATGAGCACTGGCAAAGAACAACTGGAAGTGGAAGACGACCTCGTTGAGTCGGATGAGGATGGGGCGCAAGTACCTGTGGCAGAGGTAGCCAAGACCAATTTGAGCAAACGCCGCACTATCGACAATCTTCTGGAAGAGCGACGCTTGCAAAAACAGCTGGCCGACTACGACTTCGACCTCTGACAGAGCCTGTAACGGCCGGAAGCCTCCCTTACGGAGGCTTTTTTATGCCGACGCCGCTGTAAACGCCCTCCCTATACCAGCCCGTTGCGTTGGGCCAACTCGATCAGATCCACCAACGAACGCGCATTGAGCTTGAGCAGCAAACGTGTCTTGTAGGTACTGACGGTCTTGTTACTGAGGAACATGCCATCAGCGATCTCCTTGTTGGTTTTGCCGCGAGCCAACTGTTGCAGCACCATCATCTCCCGACCTGAAAGACGCTCGACCATATCGGCCTCGCTGGCATTGCCCATGGTGGAGCGCACCGAATTCAGCGCCTGGTTCGGAAAATAGCTATAGCCCGAGAGCACCGCTTTTATGGCACTCAACAACTCGGTCAGGTCCTGCTGCTTGCACACATAGCCGGCGGCGCCCGCCTGCATGCAGCGCATGGAGAAGTGACCAGGTGCCTGGGATGTGAGCACCAGCACCTTGAACGGCGCCGGCTGTTTGGTGGAGGACAGCCGGCAAATAACTTCCAGCCCGTCGAGCTTGGGAATTCCAATATCCAGTATGACAATGTCCGGCATATGCTCCCGCGCGAGTTGCAACGCATCGACACCGTTATCGGTCTCGGCAACGACCTCATAACCATGACGTTCCATAAGCATGCGCACAGCAAGACGAATGACGGGATGATCATCCACGATCAGCACTTTATTCATGAGAAAGTCCAATTTCGCTGTTCGAATTATTCAGAGCAAACACAATAGCCTAGTCGTTTCCTAGTTGGCATAGCGTTCCCCCCCAAGTAAGAGCAAGCAGAGACGCAACCCACAAGCAGCTAGGAATTAACCTACAAAAAAACGCTAACTCAGATGTTTCGAGTTTTATGGAGCCTTTCAGATCTTTCCGGGGCCGCACATATTTTGAATGAAATATCCAACAAATAAGGGGGTGATGGTAACCATAGCGCACACAAGTTTCAGGAAACGTCCCTTGCCTGCGACTTCCACCCGGGCGGGCCGGCCAAAATAACCCGATTATTTCAGTTCCATTTGACATACCTATTTACACTCCTGATTTCCTACAGAACTTTCAACAATCCATATTCACATAACACTTTCTTGTGTGAATTTTCTGTAAGACATAGTTCCTGATCAGGTGTAAATAATTCATTCAGGCGTGTAAAGAACAACTGCATCAAGCACTCTACTTCTGAGCATCCGAGCCTCAACGACTTTAAACATTGATAAACATCAGAAGCATCAAGCCTTATATACAGGCAAAAAAAATGGCCCCTTGAAAAAGGGGCCATTTTTCACATCACCGGAGCACTCAGAACAACTTACGGCCCTTGTTGGCCGCAATGCGCATGCGCAGTGCATTCAACTTGATAAAGCCCGCTGCGTCGGCCTGGTTGTAGGCGCCGCCATCTTCTTCAAAGGTGGCGATGTTGGCGTCGAACAGCGACTCATCGGACTTGCGACCGGTCACGATCACGTTGCCCTTGTACAGCTTCAGGCGCACAACGCCGTTCACGTGGGCCTGGGAGGCATCGATCATCTGTTGCAGCATCAGACGCTCCGGGCTCCACCAGTAGCCGGTGTAGATCAGGCTGGCGTACTTGGGCATCAACTCATCTTTGAGGTGAGCCACTTCGCGGTCCAGGGTGATGGACTCGATAGCACGGTGGGCGCGCAGCATGATGGTGCCGCCTGGGGTTTCGTAGCAGCCACGGGACTTCATGCCCACGTAACGGTTCTCAACGATGTCGAGACGGCCGATACCGTGTTCACCGCCGATACGGTTCAGGGTCGCCAGCACGGTGGCCGGGGTCATGTCGACGCCGTCCAGCGCGACGATGTCGCCGTTGCGGTAGGTCAGTTCCAGGTACTGAGGCTTGTCTGGAGCGTTCTCCGGGGAGACGGTCCATTTCCACATGTCTTCTTCGTGCTCGGTCCAGGTGTCTTCCAGCACGCCGCCTTCATAGGAGATGTGCAGCAAGTTGGCGTCCATTGAGTACGGGGACTTCTTCTTGCCGTGACGCTCGATCGGGATGGCGTGCTTTTCAGCGTAATCCATCAGCTTTTCACGGGACAGCAGGTCCCACTCGCGCCAAGGAGCAATCACTTTAACGCCTGGCTTGAGGGCGTAGGCACCGAGTTCGAAACGCACCTGGTCGTTGCCTTTGCCGGTGGCGCCATGGGAAATGGCGTCGGCACCGGTTTCGTTGGCGATTTCGATCAGGCGCTTGGCGATCAGCGGACGTGCGATGGAAGTACCCAGCAGGTACTCGCCTTCGTAGACGGTGTTGGCGCGAAACATCGGGAAAACGAAATCGCGGACGAACTCTTCGCGCAGGTCGTCAATGTAGATCTCTTTCACGCCCATGGCTTGCGCCTTGGCACGTGCAGGTTCGACCTCTTCGCCCTGACCCAGGTCAGCGGTGAAGGTCACCACTTCACAGTTATAAGTATCCTGCAGCCACTTGAGGATCACCGAAGTGTCCAGGCCGCCGGAATACGCGAGAACGACCTTGTTTACGTCGGCCATGCCATCACTCCACGGGGTTGTACGGAAAGCCGTCGATTCTACCGACCAAAACCGTGAATTTACAGGGGCGCGACAGCAAATGAAGATAAAGCGACAGATTATGTCGAACGGGCGACCGATGGCCGCCGTTTACGCGGTGTGCGCCGGGTTGCTCGGAGCGGCAGCCTGGGGCGCCGGTTTCTCGGGGGCAGCCACCCGTTCAAGCTGGATATTCACGCGGCGGTTGCGGGCGCGGTTGGCTGCATTGGTGTTAGGCGCCAACGGGTAGCTTTCACCATGGAAACGCATGGTGATCTGCGACTCTTCTATGCCATTGGCCTTGAGGTAGTCCATCACCGCCAACGCGCGCCGGCGCGACACATCACGGTTGCTCAGGCGATTGCCGCTGTTGTCCGAATGGCCGTTCAACTCGATATGGTTAACCGTAGGATCAGCCTTCATGTACGCCAGAATCACCGACAACTTCTGTTTGGCCGCCGCATCCAGCTCGATACCGCCACCGGGGAAGCCGACTTCGGTCTGTTTGACCTGATCGTAATTCATCGGCAATAGCTTGGTGGTGCACAGCTGATAGTCGTTGAAGGCCTTGTTGAATTTCACCGGCAACAAACGGATTTCCGAGTACCCGCCTTCGCGCCCGTAATGCCGTACCGTCGGGCTGCGCCCTTCGAGCAAGCCGCTGAACAAACGCCCGGCCTGGGCCTGAGAGCTATTAAAGAGCACATCGCCACTGCCGGCACGCACGGCACCGAGGTTGATATCCCCTCGCCCCGGCTGCCACGGCGCAGCCGCCGCCAACAAGGTGGCCGAGCCCGCGCCCAGCGCGCCGTTGTAGGCTTTCAGACGAAAAGTCGCCTGCTCACCGGCCCGGCGCACGAACTCACCCGAGCCGAAATCGGTGATCGGCTGGGTAAGGCGGCACTCGAACTGGTCGCCTTCCACCTTCCACTCAATATTCTCCAGACGTGTCTGGAACGTGAGGGCCATCGCAGGCAGGCTGGCGAACACACTGAGCAGGGCTAGATAATGCTGGCGCACGGGAGGCTCCACTGGTTTCTACAACACTTCAAAGCGTCATACATCGATAAGGCATACAAAAGGCTATCGGATGCATCCGGCAAAACTTGATAGCGAGTGCCTGCAAGAGTCTTTTCCGGTAGCATTCCCACCAGATTGACCCGCCTGGAATCCCCAATGTCCGACCGCCTGACCCTGCTGCGTCCCGACGACTGGCATATTCATCTTCGCGATGGTGCTGCGTTACCCCAAACCGTGGCCGATGTAGCGCGCACGTTTGGCCGCGCGATTATCATGCCCAACCTGGTACCTCCGGTGCGAAATGCCGCGCAAGCCGACGCCTATCGCCAGCGCATTCTCGCTGCGCGCCCGGCCGGCAGCCGCTTCGAACCGTTGATGGTGCTCTACCTCACCGACCGTACCCAACCTGAAGAAATCCGTGAGGCCAAGGCCAGCGGCTTTGTGCATGCCGCCAAGCTGTACCCGGCCGGCGCGACCACCAACTCCGATTCCGGCGTGACCAGTATCGACAAGATCCTGCCGGCCATCGAAGCCATGGCTGAAGTCGGCATGCCGCTGTTGATCCACGGTGAAGTCACCCGTGGCGATGTGGACGTATTCGATCGCGAGAAGATCTTCATCGACGAGCACATGCGCCGCGTGGTCGAGCTGTTCCCGACCCTCAAGGTGGTGTTCGAACACATCACCACGGCCGATGCGGTGCAGTTCGTCACCGAGGCTTCGGCCAATGTGGGCGCGACCATCACCGCGCATCACCTGCTCTATAACCGCAACCACATGCTGGTGGGCGGGATTCGGCCGCACTTCTATTGCCTGCCGATCCTCAAGCGCAACACCCACCAGGTGGCCTTGCTGGACGCCGCCACCAGCGGCAGCCCCAAGTTTTTCCTCGGCACCGACTCGGCGCCCCACGCCCAGCACGCCAAGGAAGCTGCGTGTGGTTGTGCCGGTTGCTACACCGCCTATGCCGCCATCGAGCTGTATGCCGAAGCGTTCGAATCGCGCAACGCCCTGGACAAGCTCGAAGGTTTCGCCAGCCTCAACGGCCCGCGTTTCTACGGCCTGCCGGCGAACACCGATCGCATTACCCTGGTCCGTGAAGACTGGACCGCCCCTGCCAGCCTGCCGTTTGGCGAGCTGACTGTTATCCCGCTGCGCGCCGGTGAAACACTGCGCTGGCGCCTGCTGGAGGAAAGCAAGTGAGTGAAGACCATTACGACGACGACCAGGAACACGGCGGTGGCGGCGGTTCGCGCCATCCGATGGCCGAACGTTTCCGCGGCTACTTGCCGGTCGTTATCGACGTAGAAACCGGTGGTTTCAACTGCGCCACCGATGCGTTGCTGGAAATTGCCGCGACGACCATCGGCATGGATGAACAGGGTTTTGTGTACCCGGAACACACTCACTTCTTCCGCGTCGAGCCGTTTGAAGGCGCGAATATCGAAGCAGCAGCCCTGGAGTTCACCGGGATCAAGCTCGATCACCCGCTGCGCATGGCGGTGAGTGAAGAAGCGGCGCTGACCGATATCTTCCGTGGCGTACGCAAGGCGTTGAAGGCCAATGGCTGCAAACGCGCGATCCTGGTGGGCCACAACAGCAGCTTCGATCTGGGCTTCCTGAATGCCGCCGTGACGCGGCTGGACATGAAGCGCAATCCGTTCCACCCGTTCTCCAGCTTCGACACCGCTACCCTCGCGGGCCTGGCTTACGGTCAAACAGTATTGGCCAAAGCGTGCCAGGCGGCCGGTATCGACTTTGACGGGCGTGAAGCCCACTCGGCGCGCTACGACACCGAGAAGACCGCCGAGCTGTTCTGCGGCATCGTCAACCGCTGGAAGCAGATGGGCGGCTGGGAAGACTTCGGCGACTGAAAGGTCAAACCCCAAGCATAAAAAAACCGGCCCTCACAGGCCGGTTTTTTTGTACCTCGAACCTGGCTTACAGCTTGCCAGCGTTCTCGGTCAGGTAAGCCGCAACGCCTTCTGGCGAAGCGTTCATGCCTTTGTCGCCTTTTTTCCAGTTGGCAGGGCAGACTTCGCCGTGCTCTTCGTGGAATTGCAGGGCGTCGACCAGGCGGATCAGCTCTTCCATGTTACGGCCCAGCGGCAGGTCGTTGATGATCTGCGAGCGGACAACGCCCTTGTCGTCGATCAGGAACGCGCCACGGAAGGCCACGCCGCCTTCGGACTCTACGTCGTAGGCCTTGGCGATGTCGTGCTTCATATCGGCAGCCATGGTGTATTTGACTTTGCCGATGCCGCCATCGTTGATGGCGGTGTTGCGCCAGGCGTTGTGGGTGAAATGGGAGTCGATGGAAACGGCTACCACTTCAACGTTACGCGCCTTGAAATCGTCCATGCGGTGGTCCAGAGCGATCAGCTCCGACGGGCAGACGAAGGTGAAGTCCAGCGGGTAGAAGAAAACCAGGCCGTATTTGCCTTTGATGGCTTCGGACAGTTTGAAGCTGTCTACGATTTCGCCATTGCCGAGGACGGCAGGTACGTCGAAATCCGGGGCTTGTTTGCCGACGAGTACGCTCATTGGGTATCTCCTGATGTAGGGGTGACGATTGAAGTAAAAGGACCGGCTTCGAGTCTGCCGCGCTTAAGCGACAGCCCTGTGACGCAGTCACGCTTCGTGAAGACCGACCATCATACACTGAAAAAACCGTTCGTCAGTGGGAGGGGCATAGCTGCGAATACCTTACGAATCTACTTTGACAATCATTCTCGTTAACATTAAGATCCATCGCACTTAAGCCTTAAACCCGCGACGGTTCTCCCTTATGTATGTGTGCCTCTGTACTGGCGTCACCGACGGACAAATCCGCGAAGCAATCTATGAAGGTTGCTGCAGCTACAAGGAAGTGCGTGAAACCACCGGCGTTGCCAGCCAGTGTGGCAAATGTGCTTGCCTGGCCAAGCAAGTGGTACGGGAAACCCTGACGCAGCTGCAGACAGCCCAGGCCGCGCTCCCCTATTCAGCAGAATTTACACACGCTTAAATTGGCGTGTTTTAAAGAACCGGACTTAGTGTCCGGTTTTTTTATGCCCGCAATTCAATTAGTTAGCGCCAAGACGCGGAACACAAACATTCTTATTCCGATTAATTTTCATTTATTATTCAATAACTTAGGTTTGACACTAAGGAATTCGCCGCTCAAACTCCGCCTTATACACAGCTATTACAGGGCAGGACCCCAGTCATGAAAGGCGACATCTCAGTCATCCAGCAACTCAACAAAATCCTTGCCAATGAACTGGTCGCGATCAATCAGTACTTTCTGCATGCACGCATGTACGACGATTGGGGCCTGGAAAAGCTGGGCAAGCGTGAATACAAAGAATCCATCAAAGCCATGAAGGACGCCGACGCGCTCATCAAGCGCATCCTGTTCCTGGAAGGCCTGCCGAACGTGCAGGACCTGGGCAAGCTGAACATCGGCGAGCACACACAGGAAATGATCAGCAGCGACCTGGGCTTTGAACGCAAGAGCCACAGCGACCTTAAGGCCGCCATCGCCCACTGCGAAACCAAGGGCGACTTCGGCAGCCGTGAGTTGCTGGAAGACATCCTGGAAGATCAGGAAGAGCACATCGACTGGCTGGAAACCCAACTGGGCCTGATCGACAAGGTCAGCCTGGAGAACTACCTGCAATCGCAGATGGGCGAATAACCCGTAGTTCTACCGGCCACAAAAAAGCCCCGCTTCTCGTAAGAGAGCGGGGCTTTTTAATGCCAGCGAATCAAGCGTCGGTCTTGGCCGCCGCGTTGGCTGCTGCATCTTTGATCAGCGCCTGCAACGAACCATCAGCAGCCATCTCGGTGATGATGTCGCTACCGCCGACCAGCTCCCCGGCTACCCACAGTTGTGGGAAAGTTGGCCAGTTGGCGTACTTGGGCAGGTTGGCGCGAATTTCCGGGTTTTGCAGGATATCCACGTAAGCGAATTTCTCGCCACACGCCATGATGGCCTGGGAAGCCTTCGCGGAGAAACCGCACTGAGGAGCGTTCGGGGCGCCCTTCATGTAAAGCAGAATGGTGTTGGCAGCAATCTGCTCTTTGATCGTTTCGATGATATCCATGGAACACCTCGGCTGGAACTTTGCGACTCACAGGTCGGCACGGTGGCGCATTGTAACGCAAAATTCCAGCGCGGTGCTCAGGGCTTATGCGGCGGCAACCTGCACCGGCACGCCATTGAGCGCGGCGTTTCCAGACAATTCGTCCAATTGCCGCTCGTCGGTCAAGTCATTCGCACTCGCCCCCGGCTGCCCGCTGGCGATGGTCATCTGCACGCCCGGGCGACCATGGCCCCAGCCATGCGGCAGGCTGACCACGCCAGGCATCATGTCCAGGCTGGCCAGTACTTCCACCTCGATCATGCCGATGCGCGAACTCACCCGCACGCGCTGGCCGTCGCTCAACTGGCGGCTGGCCAGGTCGTCGGGATGCATCAGCAATTGGTGGCGAGGCTTGCCCTTCACCAGGCGATGATAGTTATGCATCCAGGAATTATTGCTGCGCACATGACGACGACCGATCAGTAACAGTTCGTCCGCTGAGGGTACCGGCTGCGCGGCAAACCGCTCCAGGTCGGCGAGGATCACCGCCGGCGCTGCCTGCACTTTGCCATCGGCGGTTTTCAAGCGCGCCGCGAGGTTGGGCTTCAGCGGCCCGAGGTCGACGCCATGGGGGTGATCCGCCAGCATCGCCACCGACAGCTTGTGCGTGGACGCGTCGCCATACACCCCGGCGCGCAGCCCGAAATCGATCATCTGCGCAGGCGGCATCGTCGGCTTGAGCGTAGCGCCGGTCTGCGCTGCAAAAGCCTTGGCCAAACCGACAAAAATCTCCCAGTCATGCAGCGCACCCGCAGGCTTGGGCAGGATCGCTCGGTTGAAACGGGTGACGTTGCGCACGGCGAACATATTGAACGTGGTGTCGTAGTGGTCGTTTTCCAGCGCCGAGGTGGACGGCAGGATCAGGTCGGCGTAACGCGTGGTCTCGTTGATATACAAGTCGATACTGACCATGAACTCCAGGCCATCCAGCGCCTGTTCCAATTGGCGACCGTTGGGCGTCGACAACACCGGGTTGCCCGCCACCGTCACCAGCGCGCGGATTTGCCCATCGCCGTCGGTCAACATTTCTTCAGCCAAAGCCGACACCGGCAACTCGCCGCCATACTCCGGGCGCCCGGAAACCCGGCTTT
Organism: Pseudomonas sp. AC463; assembly: GCF_979253585.1. Taxonomy (NCBI): domain Bacteria; kingdom Pseudomonadati; phylum Pseudomonadota; class Gammaproteobacteria; order Pseudomonadales; family Pseudomonadaceae; genus Pseudomonas; species Pseudomonas sp. AC463. The sequence goes on from NZ_CEEDDZ010000016.1 coordinate 180,112, forward strand.
GCCAGCGATTGAAATGCCCGCCGCCGGTCGACGCCACCAGGTCTACCGCCGGCGTGGTGCACAAGGCGCCGCCCACCCGGTCGAGGTTGCCGGTCACCAGGTTGATCAACTGCACCAACCAATGACACAGCGTGCCGAACGCCTGGGTCGACACGCCCATGCGCCCATAACACACAGCCTTGTCGGCGGCGGCAAAGTCCCGCGCCAGTTGGCGGATCTGCTCGGCAGGCACCGCGCATTGGCGGCTCATGGCCTCGGCGGTAAAGCCGGCGATGGCGGCGCGCACATCGTCCAGGCCTTCGACCGGCAGGTGGCTGTCGCGGGTCAGGTTCTCACTGAACAAGGTGTTGAGCAGCCCGAACAGCAATGCTGCATCCCCGCCAGGCCTTACGAACAGGTGTTGGTCAGCCATCGCCGCCGTCTCGCTGCGGCGTGGGTCGACCACTACCACTTTGCCGCCACGGGCCTGGATGGCCTTGAGGCGCTTCTCCACATCGGGCACGGTCATGATGCTGCCGTTGGACGCCAACGGGTTGCCGCCCAGGATCAGCATGAAGTCGGTGTGGTCGATGTCCGGGATCGGCAGCAGCAGCCCGTGCCCGTACATCAAGTGGCTGGTGAGGTGATGGGGCAACTGGTCAACCGACGTGGCGGAAAACCGGTTGCGTGTCTTGAGTTGGCCGAGGAAATAGTTGCTGTGGGTCATCAGCCCATAGTTATGCACGCTGGGGTTGCCTTGATACACCCCCACCGCATTCTGCCCATGCCGCGTCTGAATGGCCGCCAGGCGTTCGGCTACCCGCTTAAAGGCGTCTTCCCACGGGATCGGCTGCCATTCGCTGCCCACGCGCAGCATGGGCTGGTGCAGGCGGTCCGGGTCATTCTGGATATCCTGCAGCGCTACGGCCTTGGGGCAGATATGCCCGCGGCTGAAGGTGTCCAGCGCATCGCCCTTGATCGAGGTGATCGCCAGGCTGCCGTCTTCGGCTTGGGTGGTTTCCAGGGTCAGGCCGCAGATGGCTTCACACAGATGGCAGGCACGGTGGTGGAGAGTCTTGGTCATGGCCAGTCTCTTTATAGGGGCTTTGTTGGCCTCACTATGGGCCGAGGCCAACGCGGGCACCAGCAACGTTCGTCCCGTGAATCGACGTGCATCAGGCCCGGCCATGGCCAAGCGTGAGCAAATGTTTCAAAAACCTCGCCCACAGCCACTGAAACCGACACAGGCTGGCCAGGCCCCGCCCCCGCGCATTGCAAAAGGTTGCAACGCCAGTGTACAAATGGCCCGCTGCTGTCAGGAAATCGTCTTCAAAAGCGCTCAGGCGCCCTTCTTGAACACCCCTAAAAACGTAGCCCTATTGGTAAGACGCGACATTTAATGTCAATATCGCGCCTTCCCCTATTTCGTCGCCCCGTGCGGCTTTCGCCGCAGGTCTCGCCCGTTGTCACAATAAACAAGGCTTTGAGTATCTGCGGTCTGTTGCAAAAAGGTAGTTAATGATGAGCGCAAGGCACTTTCTCTCCCTGATGGATTGCACGCCCGAAGAGCTGGTCAGCGTGATCCGTCGAGGCATTGAGCTTAAAGACCTGCGTAACCGCGGCGTACTGTTCGAGCCTTTGAAAAACCGCGTGCTCGGGATGATTTTCGAGAAGTCGTCGACCCGCACCCGCGTGTCCTTCGAAGCCGGCATGATCCAACTGGGTGGCCAAGCCATCTTCCTGTCTTCGCGCGACACCCAACTGGGCCGTGGTGAGCCGATTGCCGACGCCGCCCGCGTGATGTCGCGCATGCTCGATGCGGTGATGATCCGCACCTTCGCCCACAGCACCGTGACCGAATTTTCCGCCAACTCCCGGGTACCGGTGATCAACGGCCTGTCCGATGACCTTCACCCGTGCCAGTTGCTGGCCGACATGCAAACCTTCCTCGAACACCGCGGCTCGATCCAGGGCAAGACCGTGGCCTGGATCGGCGACGGCAACAACATGTGCAACAGCTATATAGAAGCGGCGATCCAGTTTGACTTCCAACTGCGCGTCGCCTGCCCTGAAGGCTATGAGCCTGACGCGCGTTTCCTCGCACAGGCCGGTGACCGCGTGACCCTGGTACGCGACCCGCGTGACGCAGTGATCGGCGCACACCTGGTCAGCACCGATGTGTGGACCTCCATGGGCCAGGAAGAAGAAACCGCCAAGCGCCTGGCCCTGTTCGCGCCCTACCAGGTCACGCGCGCCCTGCTCGACCTGGCCGCACCGGACGTGCTGTTCATGCACTGCCTGCCGGCCCACCGTGGCGAAGAGATCAGCCAAGACCTGCTCGACGACGAGCGTTCGGTGGCGTGGGACCAGGCGGAAAACCGTCTGCACGCACAGAAGGCCCTGCTCGAATTCCTTGTACCGCCTTCGTACCATCACGCATGAGCCAGCCATTACTGCTGAACCTGCGCAACCTGGCATGCGGCTATCAAGATCAACGGGTGGTGCAGAACCTCAACCTGCACCTCAATGCCGGCGACATCGGTTGCCTGCTGGGCTCCTCGGGCTGTGGCAAAACCACCACCCTGCGCGCAATTGCCGGGTTCGAGCCGGTGCACGAAGGTGAAATCAGCCTGGCCGGTGAAGTCATCTCCAGCGCCGGTTTCACCCTGGCACCGGAGAAACGTCGCATCGGCATGGTGTTTCAGGACTACGCGCTGTTTCCGCACCTCAGCGTGGCCGACAACATCGCCTTCGGCATCCGTAAGCATCCGCAAAAGGATCGCGTGGTCGCCGAACTGCTGGAACTGGTCAACCTGAAAAACCTGGGCAAGCGCTTCCCCCACGAGCTCTCCGGCGGCCAGCAACAGCGCGTCGCCCTGGCCCGCGCGCTCGCGCCGGAGCCGCAATTGCTGTTGCTGGATGAGCCGTTCTCCAACCTTGATGGCGAGCTGCGCCGCAAGCTCAGCCATGAGGTGCGCGACATCCTCAAGGCCCGCGGCACCAGCGCGATCCTGGTCACCCATGATCAGGAAGAAGCGTTTGCCGTGAGCGATCAGGTCGGTGTGTTCAAGGAAGGCCGGCTTGAGCAGTGGGACACGCCCTACAACCTGTATCACGAACCGCAGACGCCTTATGTGGCCAGTTTTATTGGCCAGGGCTATTTCATCCGTGGCCAATTGAGTTCACCGGAGTCAGTAAATACCGAGCTGGGTGACCTGCGTGGCAACCGCGCCTACACCTGGCCTACCGGTGGCGCGGTGGATGTATTGCTGCGCCCGGATGACATTGTTTATGCCCCGGACAGCGCGTTGAAGGCGCGGATCGTCGGCAAGACCTTCCTCGGCGCCTCGACCCTGTACCGTTTGCAACTGCCGACGGGTGCACAGCTGGAGTCGATTTTCCCCAGCCACGCGGATCATCAGGTGGGAGCGGAGGTGGGGATTCGGGTGGCGGCTGAGCATCTGGTGCTGTTCCAGGCGTCGGGCAGCACGGCTGCGCAGATTCCCCAAACCGAATCTGGCGTGCGGCGCTACAGTCCGGCCAACTGATTATCTGAAAACACACAGAACCTATGTGGGAGGGGGCTTGCCCCCGATAGCGGCGGGTCAGTTATAGACAAGCTGACTGATAAACCGTCATCGGGTGCAAGCCCCCTCCCACACTGGATTTCATGTGCCTCAAGTAAGCGTCACACCCGACCAATTTCTGCGAACTTGGCCTGGGTATGTTCCGCCAGCACCGCTGCCGGCAGCTCCACCTCCAAGCCCCTCCTCCCCGCACTCACATGAATCGTCGCAAACTGTTGCGCCGTAACATCGATAAACGTGCGCAACCGCTTCTTCTGCCCCAATGGGCTGATCCCCCCCAGCAGATAACCGGTGGAACGCTGCGCCGCCGCAGGGTCGGCCATCTCGGCTTTTTTCACGCCCGCTGCCTGCGCCAGCGCTTTCAAGTCCAGACTTCCGACGACCGGCACCACCGCCACCAATAATTCGCCCTTTTCACTGCAGGCCAGCAGGGTCTTGAATACCTGCGCCGGGTCGAGGCCCAATTTCTCTGCGGCCTCCAGCCCATACGAGGCCGCCTTGGGGTCGTGCTCATAACTGTGGACGCGATGTTCGGCGCGAACTTTTTTCAACAGATCCAAAGCGGGGGTCATAGCGTCTCCGGGCGTGGCGAACAGATGGCCAATTCTAGGCCAAGCCCCTGCAAAACGCTCTAGTGCGGCGCGTGCAGCGGTGAAGGTTTAATGAGAGAAGCGTGATCATTCACCAGACCAATAGTTGGAAAGTGACTGACGGTTCACTTTCGACCTTTGACAGCCGTGATTCTTGTCTATATTTTTTCGTTTCCGAATACTGTGGGAATAGGGCTACAGTATTTGAGCAGTAAGCCGTTTCGGAGATGGGGATCCCCGCCACGGTGAAAATCGCGCAAGGCCCGTTGAGGCCAATCGCCAGACAAGAACAACAACTGAGGTTTTCCATGACAACTGCTCTTCAACAGCCTTCACTTTCGAGCCAATGCATGGCCGAATTCCTGGGGACTGCGCTGCTGATCTTCTTTGGTACCGGATGTGTTGCCGCGCTCAAGGTCGCGGGTGCCAGCTTTGGCTTGTGGGAAATCAGTATCATCTGGGGCGTCGGCGTGAGCATGGCGATCTACCTGAGCGCCGGTATATCCGGGGCCCACCTCAACCCGGCAGTAAGTATCGCCCTGTGCATTTTTGCCGACTTCGAAAAGCGCAAACTGCCGTTCTATATCCTCGCCCAGATCGCCGGCGCCTTCTGCTCGGCGGCTTTGGTGTACACGCTCTACAGCAATCTGTTTTTCGATTACGAACAAACCCACCATATGGTGCGCGGTTCGCAAGCCAGCCTGGAATTGGCCTCGGTGTTCTCCACCTACCCCCATGCGCTGCTGAGCACCGCCCAGGCGTTTCTGGTCGAGATGGTCATCACCGCCATCCTGATGGGCGTGATCATGGCCCTCACCGATGACAACAACGGCCTGCCACGCGGCCCGCTTGCTCCACTGTTGATCGGTTTGCTGATCGCGGTGATCGGCAGCGCCATGGGCCCGCTGACCGGCTTTGCGATGAACCCGGCGCGGGATTTCGGCCCCAAGCTGATGACCTTTTTCGCTGGCTGGGGTGAAATGGCCTTTACCGGCGGTCGCGATATTCCCTACTTCCTGGTTCCGATTTTCGCGCCGATTGTCGGCGCATGCCTCGGTGCTGCGGCCTATCGCGGGCTGATTGCCCGCCATCTGCCGAGCGCCGCACCTGCCACAACGGATGAAACACCTGACACGGCTGTCAACGGCAAGACCCGTATTTCCTGATAGCGCCAGCCTGGCCCCTGCCCTTCGCGGCCCAGGCTGATTTCTGACTTCCTTATTTCGTCCAAGGCAATCGACATGACCGACATTCAGAATAAGAACTACATCATTGCCCTCGATCAGGGCACCACCAGTTCCCGCGCGATCATCTTTGATCGTGACGCCAACGTGGTCTGCACCGCCCAGCGTGAATTCACTCAGCACTACCCGCAGGCCGGCTGGGTTGAACATGACCCGATGGAAATTTTCGCCACCCAGAGCGCGGTGATGGTCGAGGCGCTGGCTCAAGCCGGCCTGCACCATGACCAGGTCGCGGCCATCGGTATCACCAACCAGCGTGAAACCACCGTGGTCTGGGACAAGGTCACCGGCCGCCCGATCTACAACGCCATCGTCTGGCAGTGCCGCCGCAGCACCGAGATCTGCCAGCAGCTCAAGCGCGACGGCCACGAGCAATACATCAACGACGCCACTGGCCTGGTCACCGACCCGTACTTCTCCGGCACCAAGCTCAAGTGGATCCTCGATAACGTCGAAGGCAGCCGTGAGCGTGCGCGCAATGGCGAACTGCTGTTCGGCACCATCGACAGCTGGCTGATCTGGAAATTTACCGGCGGCAAAACCCACGTTACCGACTACACCAACGCCTCGCGCACCATGCTCTTCAACATCCACACCCTGGAGTGGGATGCGAAGATGCTGGAGATTCTCGACGTGCCGCGCGAAATGCTGCCGCAAGTGAAGTCCTCGTCGGAAATCTACGGCCGTACCAAAAGTGGCATCGCCATCGGCGGTATCGCCGGTGACCAGCAAGCGGCGCTGTTCGGCCAGATGTGCGTGGAAGCCGGCCAGGCCAAGAACACCTACGGTACCGGCTGCTTCCTGCTGATGAACACCGGCGACAAGGCGGTCAAATCCAAGCACGGCATGCTCACCACCATCGCCTGCGGCCCGCGTGGCGAAGTGGCCTACGCCTTGGAAGGCGCCGTATTCAACGGTGGCTCCACCGTGCAATGGCTGCGTGACGAGCTGAAAATCATCGCCGACGCGACCGACACCGAATACTTCGCCGGCAAGGTCAAGGACAGCAACGGCGTGTACCTGGTACCCGCCTTCACCGGCCTGGGCGCGCCGTACTGGGACCCGTATGCGCGTGGCGCGCTGTTCGGCCTCACCCGTGGCGTACGCGTGGATCACATTATTCGTGCAGCCCTGGAGTCGATTGCCTACCAGACTCGCGACGTACTCGACGCCATGCAGCAGGATTCCGGCGAACGCCTCAAGGCCCTGCGTGTGGACGGCGGCGCGGTAGCCAACAACTTCCTGATGCAATTCCAGGCCGATATCCTCGGCACCCAGGTCGAGCGCCCGCAAATGCGCGAAACCACCGCACTCGGCGCAGCCTACCTGGCCGGCCTGGCCTGCGGGTTCTGGGGCAGCCTGGACGAGCTGCGCGGCAAGGCGGTGATCGAGCGCGAATTCGAACCGCAACTGGATGAAGCGGCCAAAGAGAAGCTCTACGCCGGCTGGCAAAAAGCGGTCAGCCGCACCCGCGACTGGGAGCCGCACGAAGGCGCTGAATAAGCCAACGTCGGGTTGTAACTGGCAGGGAGCGGATTCCTGCGTCATCATGGGCCACTTTTGTATGGCAGCCCAAAGGACGCCCCATGAATCTGCCTCCCCGCCAACAACAAATCCTCGAACTGGTGCGCGAACGCGGCTACGTCAGTATCGAGGAAATGGCGCAGTTATTCGTTGTCACCCCGCAAACCATCCGCCGCGATATCAACCAGCTGGCGGACGCCAATCTGCTGCGCCGCTACCACGGCGGCGCGGCCTATGACTCCAGTGTTGAAAACACCGCGTACGCCATGCGTGCCGACCAGATGCGCGACGAGAAACAACGCATCGGCGAAGCCATCGCCGCTCAGATCCCCGATCACGCCTCGCTGTTCATCAATATCGGCACCACCACCGAATCCATCGCGCGTGCGTTGCTGAATCACAATCATCTGAAAATCATCACCAACAACCTCAACGTCGCCACCATGCTCAGCGCCAAGGACGACTTCGACGTGCTCCTCACCGGCGGCAACGTGCGGCGTGACGGCGGCGTGGTGGGCCAGGCGAGTGTCGACTTTATCAACCAGTTCAAGGTCGATTTCGCCCTGGTGGGTATCAGCGGCATCGACGAAGACGGCAGCCTGCTCGACTTCGACTACCAGGAAGTCCGGGTTTCCCAGGCGATCATCGCCAATGCGCGGCAGGTGATCCTGGCGGCGGATTCGAGCAAGTTCGGGCGCAACGCCATGATTCGCTTGGGGCCGATCAGTCTGGTGGATTGTTTAGTGACCGATCAGCAGCCGGTGCCGGCGTTGGTGCAGTTGTTGAATGAGCATAAGGTTCGGCTGGAAGTCGTTTAGCGCCCGCACCACCGCTATCGGGGGCAAGCACCTCCCACATTGGAATGCGATCAACCTGTGGGAGGGGCGGTGCGACGATTCGACTTGCCCCCGATAGCAATCTATCTGCCCCCCCCCCAGCCCATGTTCACAATTCTTCCTTTCCCCACCCTTCGATGAGTATTTTCAATCGAAGTCGGCTGGCTGCGCGCGCATTTATCAGCTACCATTTTCGCAAATGAACATTAATGTTCGAATTCCAATACGAAAAAGATCGCGAGGCCAGCCGATGAACCCCTCTACCTTGCCTGCTCCACCGCTTGCCGAAGTCTATGACGTTGCCGTAATCGGTGGCGGGATCAATGGCGTCGGCATTGCAGCAGACGCAGCCGGGCGCGGTTTGTCGGTATTCCTTTGTGAAAAGGACGACCTGGCCAGCCATACCTCTTCCGCCAGCAGCAAGCTGATCCACGGCGGCCTGCGTTACCTCGAACATTACGAATTCCGCCTGGTGCGCGAAGCCCTGGCCGAACGCGAAGTGCTGCTGGCCAAGGCGCCGCACATCGTCAAGCAAATGCGCTTCGTGCTGCCACACCGCCCGCACCTGCGCCCGGCGTGGATGATTCGTGCCGGCCTGTTCCTGTATGACCACCTGGGCAAGCGCGAAAAACTCGAAGGCTCCAAAAGCCTCAAGTTCGGCGCCGACAGCCCGCTCAAAAGCGAAATCACCAAAGGCTTCGAATACTCCGATTGCTGGGTCGACGACGCCCGCCTGGTGGTACTCAACGCCATGGCCGCGCGCGAAAAAGGCGCGCACATTCACACCCAGACCCGTTGCATCAGCGCACACCGCAGCAACGGCATGTGGGAAATGAACATGGAACGTGCCGATGGCAGCCTGTTCTCGATCCGTGCCCGCGCGCTGGTGAACGCGGCCGGCCCGTGGGTCGCCAAGTTCATCAAGGACGACCTCAAGCTGACCTCGCCCTACGGCATCCGCCTGATCCAGGGCAGCCACCTGATCGTGCCGCGCCTGTACGAAGGCGCCCACGCGCACATCCTGCAGAACGAAGACCAGCGCATCGTCTTCACCATTCCGTACCTGGACCACCTGACGATCATCGGCACCACCGACCGCGAATACACCGGCGACCCGGCTGCAGTTGCGATCACCGAAGGTGAAACCGACTACATGCTCAAGGTGGTCAACGCGCACTTCAAGAAGCAGCTGAGCCGCGACGACATCGTGCACACCTATTCCGGTGTACGCCCGCTGTGCAATGACGAGTCGGACAACCCCTCGGCCATCACCCGTGACTACACCCTGGCGCTGTCCGGCGCGAATGGCGAGGCGCCGATCCTGTCGGTGTTCGGCGGCAAGCTGACCACCTATCGCAAGCTGGCCGAATCGGCGATGGCGCAACTGGCGCCGTATTTCACCCAGATGCGCCCAAGCTGGACTGCCACCGCCAGCCTGCCGGGCGGCGAAGACATGACCACGCCGCAAGCCCTGGCCGACGCCATTCGCAACAAATTCGACTGGGTGCCGAGCGAGATCGCGCGCCGCTGGTCCACCACCTACGGCAGCCGCACCTGGCGCCTGCTGGAAGGCGTGCAATCGCTGGCCGACCTGGGTGACCACCTGGGCGGTGGCCTGTACACCCGTGAGGTTGATTACCTGTGCGCTGAAGAATGGGCGACCCAACCCCAGGACGTGCTGTGGCGTCGTACCAAGCTCGGTCTGTTCACCACGCCGCAAGAACAGGAAAACGTACAACGTTATCTGTCCAAGGTTGAGCAGAACCGCAGCAAGATCCAGGCGGCCTGACCGATCTGTCGTAAAAAAGCCCCTGCGCCGAAAGGCCCAGGGGCTTTTTTTGCATATTTGTCCCGTCCTGAATAAGGTTTACACCTTCTGACCGATCTTCAGGAGGATTCAATGGATACGGGAAAAAGGCGGAG